>DASUVL010000701.1:0-2703 GCA_036379015.1 Niastella sp. | reverse complement strand
TATCAAACATGCCGGTTTGCCATGGGAGTTAGGTTTGGCCGAAACCCATCAAACACTGGTAAGAAATAAATTACGCAGCCGCGTAGTGGTACAGGCCGACGGACAAATGAAAACAGGTCGTGATATTGCTATTGCTACCCTGTTAGGGGCAGAAGAGTGGGGTGTTGCTACTGCAGCCCTGGTGGTTGAAGGTTGTATCATGATGCGTAAGTGTCACCTGAATACCTGTCCGGTGGGTGTAGCCACGCAGGACCCTGAACTGCGCAAGCGCTTTTCAGGTAATGCAGATCACGTGGTGAACTTCTTTAGGTTCATGGTACAGGACCTGCGTGAGATCATGGCTGAACTGGGCTTCCGCACCATTAATGAAATGGTTGGCCAGGTTGATTGCCTGGAAATGCGCGAAGGCATTACACACTGGAAAACCAGCAAACTCGATCTGTCGCCTATATTATACAAAGAACCAACCGGTAGTTACACTGGTCTTTACAAAATGGAAGAGCAGGATCATGGTATTGCAGAAGTGCTTGACTGGAAACTGCTGGCTGCTGCGAAACTGGCACTGGAAAAACAGGAACGCATTTCCGCATCTTTCCCGGTTAAGAATACCGACAGAACGATCGGTACTATTTTATCGAACGAGATCTCGAAGAAATATAAAGGCGAAGGCTTGCCTGATGATACCATCCACTTC
This sequence comes from Niastella sp., assembly GCA_036379015.1. Taxonomy (GTDB): domain Bacteria; phylum Bacteroidota; class Bacteroidia; order Chitinophagales; family Chitinophagaceae; genus Niastella. The sequence goes on along the minus strand of DASUVL010000701.1, from coordinate 2,009 downwards.
AATTTTAATGGTACAGCCGGACAAAGTTTTGGCGCTTTCAATACAAAAGGTGTAACCCTTGAACTGGAAGGTGATGCCAACGACTACTTTGGTAAAGGTTTGAGCGGCGCCAAGCTGATCGTTTATCCGCCCAAACAGGCGAGCTATGTTCCTGAAGAGAATATCATCATCGGTAACGTAGCCTTTTATGGCGCAACATCTGGTGAATCATACATCAGGGGTAAAGCCGGTGAGCGATTTGGCGTGCGTAACTCAGGTGCACAGGTAGTAGTGGAAGGTGTGGGCGATCATGGTTGCGAATACATGACCGGTGGCCGCGTAGTGATACTCGGTGCTACAGGCCGCAACTTCGCTGCAGGTATGAGTGGTGGTATTGCCTATGTATACGATGTGAAAGGGCAATTCGCTTCCCTGTGTAATAAAGAAATGGTTGACCTCGATCCGCTGGATGCAGAAGATGCACAGGCGCTGAATGATATGATCACCCGCCATTACGCGTATACCGGTAGTACCGTTGCCCGTTTTGTGTTGGATGATTTCGAGAATCAATTGAAGAACTTCATCAAGGTGTTCCCGAAAGATTATAAGAAAGCTTTGCAGGAAAAGAGCAAGGTTAAGCAGGGCGCCAAGAAGAACAAGTAATGATTAGCTGAGAAGCGAACCAGGCCCTGAACGGAGCGTCGCAACGCCGGCCGGGACAAGTGCAAAAGCTGATAACAAAACAACAAACACAAAACGATAAACTGTTAATAGAAAATGGGTAAGCCAACGGGTTTTTTAGAATTTACCAGGGAATTGCCTGGTAAAAAACCAGTAGAGGAAAGGTTAAAAAATTACAATGAATTCATTGAGCGGTACAGCGATGAAAAGCTGAACCAGCAATCGGCTCGTTGTATGAATTGTGGTGTGCCTTTTTGCCATAGCGGATGCCCGCTGGGTAATGTAATACCAGAGTTTAACGATGCGGTATACCGCAAGAGCTGGCAGGAGGCTTACGAAATACTGGCATCTACCAACAACTTTCCTGAGTTTACCGGCCGTATTTGTCCGGCGCCTTGCGAAAGCGCATGCGTACTGGGTATTAATCAACCGGCTATAACCATTGAAGAAATTGAAAAGCATATTATTGAAATAGCTTTCGATAAAGGATTTGTAAAACCACGCAAGCCAAACGTGCGCACCGGTAAAAAAGTAGCGGTTGTGGGTTCTGGTCCGGCCGGATTAGCTGCCGCTGCGCAGTTGAACTATGCTGGTCACTCAGTAACTGTATTTGAGCGCGACGATAAGCCAGGCGGTTTGTTACGGTATGGTATACCTGATTTCAAACTGGAGAAATGGGTGATTGACAGAAGGATCAAGCTAATGGAAGAAGAGGGTATTACTTTCCGCTGTCATGCTAATGTAGGTGAGAATGTTCGCATCAACGATTTGTTGCGCGAATACCATGCTATTGTACTGGCTGGCGGTTCTACTGTTCCCCGCGATCTGAAGATCCCGGGCCGCGAACTGAAAGGTGTATATTATGCTATGCAGTTCCTGAAACAACAAAACAAGCGCAATGCCGGTCTTGACCCGCTGGCCAATGCCAATATTGAAAGCAATATTTTCAGCGAGCAATTATTAGCTACCAACAAGAACATTGTAGTAATTGGTGGTGGTGATACGGGTAGCGACTGCGTAGGTACCAGCAACCGGCATAAAGCCAAATCGGTAACCCAGTTTGAGCTGTTGCCAAAACCGCCTGATGGTCGTAATGAATATATGCCCTGGCCAACCTTCCCCATGATATTAAAAACTTCTACTTCGCATGAAGAAGGTGCCAACCGTCATTGGGCTATTGCAACCAAGGAGTTCATTGGCGATAAAAAGGGTAACCTGAAAGCGCTGAAGGTGGTTGACCTGGAATGGAAGGTGACTGAAGACGGCAAACCTGCTCAGTTTGTTGAAAAAGCCGGTTCAGAGCGGGAGCTTCCCTGCGAAATGGCATTCCTGGCAATGGGCTTTGTTCA
>DASUVL010000700.1:0-4315 GCA_036379015.1 Niastella sp. | reverse complement strand
CTGTCAATAAAAAAGGTAAATAAAGTTGCTGCCGGCTTTAACATAACCATTGAATGTGCCGGCCATAAACCTTTACCGGTTGATGTGACAATTAATTACACAGATGGCTCAAAAGAGCGGGTACATCGTTCAATAGCGGTTTGGGAGAAGGCAAATACCGTCACACTGACACTATCTGCTAAAAAGTCTGTTAAATCAATTGTATTAGGCAGTACTTATGTGCCGGATGTTAACAAGAAGGATAATGAATGGAAAAATAATTTATGATTTTTTTGTATGTTGTAGCACCTGTATAGCCAGCATATAGTTAAAGTGGATTAATATTATCAGTTTTTTAAATTTTCATTCGTTTTTCGCGAATAAAATTCGCATCTTTGCAGACGCTTGCTGCCATTCAGATAAGTTTATTATTTCCATCGTAAAACCGCTTTTTATAATGTATACTCACATTTGGCTCAAATACCTGCCCATTATCAGAATTCTAATTAAGAAATCGGCAGCAGGTGATCAAGTACTCAACCTCAACCGACCAGATTTTGAAAAGGCCGGTGTTGCCCGCAAAGCAGGGTACAAATTCACCATTGAATACACCAATGGTAAAGTGGCTAATGTGATCAGCACATCGCAGCTGGCCCTTGACCTGGCGGCTGTAATGCTGGAGGATGCTACAATGAAAAATCTGTTCATAACAAATAACTACCAGGTTAGTTTGAATACGAAGTTTCAATTGAGCATAAAAAATTGCACGCCACAGCCTGAAGCTCTGGTTTTGGAAGAAACAACAGCGTAAGCAATTAGTTTTATTTAACCCTACTCCTACATTTTCCCTAACCGGAATAATGATATTATATAGCCCTCCCGATTGCATCGGGAGGGCTTTTTGTTTTTATTTTCTTCATTATGACTTCCGTTTAATACAGTTAAAGGACGTTTATAACTAACCCGATTTAATATTTTTTTTCCGCTACAAATAACAAAGAGAGGCATTAACTTGCATAAATGATCGATTATTTACAGGGATTAAACGAACAACAGCGCGAAGCTGTTTTACATAAAGATGGACCGTTAATGATTGTGGCAGGTGCCGGTAGTGGAAAAACAAAAGTGCTTACCACACGCATTGCACACTTAATGGCCACCGGTGTGGATGCCTTTAACATTCTGGCACTCACTTTTACCAATAAGGCGGCTAAGGAAATGAAGGAACGGATCGAGAAGGTGCTCGGTAATAACGAAGCCAGGAATTTATACATCGGTACTTTCCATAGTGTGTTTGCCCGCATTTTACGGGGTGAAGCGCATCGCATTGGTTACCCCAATAATTTTACCATTTACGATACCGACGATACGAAGAGTGTGATAAAAACCGTGGTGAACGAGCTGAACCTGGACGACAAACATTATAAACCATCCGCTGTATACAACCGCATTTCAAGTGCGAAAAACGCATTGGTGGGTCCGGGCGAATATGCCACTGATTATGCCATTCAGCAGGAAGATATGCGCACTAACCGTCCGGCTATAGCACAGATCTACGACGCATATGTAAAACGCTGTTTTAAAAATGGCGCTATGGACTTTGACGACCTGTTGTTGAAGTTCTATGAGCTGCTGAAAAATGTTCCTGAATCGCTTAGCAAATACCAACGTAAGTTTAAATATATTCTGGTTGATGAGTACCAGGATACCAATCCTGCGCAGTATGAGGTAATAAAACTGTTGGGCGCCATGCATGAAAATGTGTGCGTGGTGGGTGATGATGCGCAAAGTATCTATAGTTTTCGCGGCGCCACTATTGAAAACATCTTGCAGTTCCAGAAAGATTATGAAGATGCCAAAGTGGTGAAACTGGAACAAAACTATCGCAGCTCCAAAAGCATTTTGGATGTAGCCAACGAAGTGATCAAAAACAACAAAGGACAAATTCCCAAAAACCTTTGGACAGATAAAGGAGATGGCGAAAAAATTAAGCTGGTACGCCTGAATTCTGATAACGATGAAGGCAAGTATGTGGCCGACACCATTCAGGAACAAAAGCTGCGCAATCATTATAACAACCGCGACTTCGCAATCTTATACCGAACCAATGCACAAAGCCGTGCGTTTGAAGAAAGCCTGCGGCGTATGGGCATTCCCTATACCATGTTCGGCGGCATCAGTTTCTACCAACGTAAAGAAATTAAAGATTACGTTGCTTACCTGCGCATCATCGTTAACTCCCGGGATGAAGAAGCTTTAAAACGTATTGTTAATTATCCGGTACGCGGCATTGGTAAAACAACCATCGATAAAACGGTTCTGATAGCCAATGAGCAAAACATCTCCATGTGGAATGTGTTGGAACGGGCGCGTGAGTTTGGCTTTAAATCGGGTACACTGGAGTCGATCGACAACTTTGTTACCATGATCAAAAGCTTTGCCAGCATGCTGCAGAGTAAGAATGCGTATGATGTGGCAGTACATGTAGGCAAGCAAACAAATTTTGTAAAGGAATTATTCAACGATAAAAGCACCGAAGGCGTTCAACGTTATGAGAATGTGCAGGAGTTGCTGAACAGTATTAAAGAATGGACGGAGAGTCCTGATACGGAAGATGGTGAAGTGATCGAAAAAGGACTGGGTGCTTACCTGCAGCAGATCACTTTGCTTACAGATGCCGATGAAAAGGACCCCAATGCCGATACGGTTAAATTAATGTCTATTCACGCTGCCAAAGGATTGGAATTTGGTTGTGTATTTGCCGCCGGATTGGAAGAAATGCTTTTCCCGAATGCGATGGCCATTAATACCCGCGAAGAACTGGAAGAAGAACGCCGCTTGTTTTACGTGGTGATTACAAGGGCCAAAGAAAGGCTTTGGATCTCGTATGCCAATACCCGTTACCGATTTGGTAATCTGATACAAAATGAACCCAGCCGGTTCCTTGACGAACTGCCTGAAAAATATGTGGACAGAAGCTTTGCCGGTGGCGGTATGCGTAACCAGAGCAACCGCAGCGCTTACGACAGAATGAACGGCGGTGGCTGGGGAAGTCAGTCGGCCGATCAGGCGGAGAAACGATATGGTCCTACGCCAAATAAAAAGCCATCTGCAACTTCATCTACTACACCCTCTTATATATCACCGAAACCGCAAGCCAAAGCGGTGGAGCATGTGCCTTCCGCTGATTTTGTAGCCAGTGATATTTCTAATTTACAGGTAGGTCAGCGGGTTGAGCACCAGAAGTTTGGATTTGGAGAAGTGATAAAAATGGAAGGCAGCGCTCATAATCCCATTGCCACAGTGAAATTTGAATTGAACGGAGAGAAAAAGATCATGCTCAATTATGCGCGGCTGCGGATTATAGAACAATAGGCAAAAGCCAATAGACAATAGGTAAAGCCCGCCCGGATGACCGGTCGGACGGGGACAATTGGCAATACGCTAGTTGTCCTTTGTTATTTAGCCATTCGACATTCCCTGCACATTCGGTTTGCACTCCGCTCAGGACGAAAACACTTTCATTACCCCATTCCTGAATAATTTACCAATGGGAATGTCGGTCTTGTCAATTTCCACCAACTCGTTGGTGAAGGATTTTATTTTGTTGATGGAAACGATAAACGACCGGTGGGTACGAACAAATAATTTATCGGGGAGCATCGCTTCTACCGAGCTTATGGATTGTTTGGTAATGATAACGCCCTGCACTGTATACACTTTGATATAATCTTTCATGCTTTCGATATACAAAATATCATCGAGCATAACTTTTACCATTTTACGGTCGGCGCGGAAATAGACAAAGCTTTCATTTTTCTTTTCTTCGACCACAGGGGATGCAACAGGTTTTAGTGCGGTCATTGAACCATTGACCGGATAGGCTTTATTAACAGCTTTTAAAAACCGGTCGAAGCGAATGGGTTTCATCAGGAAGTCTACTACATCCAGCTCATACCCTTCGAGGGCATATTCTGCAAACGCCGTGGTGAAAATAACCTTTGGCGGATTTTTGAATGTTTTTATAAAATCAGTGCCGTTTAATTGCGGCATGCGGATATCGAGGAACAACAGGTCTATTGATTGTTGTTGTAAAACCGTAAGGGCCTGGATGGCATTGGCGCATTCACCCATCAATTGCAGGGTGGGAATTTCCTGTACATACCGGCGAATGATCTCGCGGGCAGGCGGTTCATCATCTATGATCAGGCAACGTATGGTTTGGGTATCATTCATGATAAGCTAACTTAAAAGGAACGCTTTCTTTTTTCGTCAGTAGCACGCTTTCTAACTGCAGCCACAGGTTCACAATAAATACATCTTCTTCATCGGTGAT
>DASUVL010000699.1:0-5018 GCA_036379015.1 Niastella sp. | reverse complement strand
CCTTTGTAGATAAAATACGGTTCTTTATTACTTCGAAATATTGATCAATGCTCTTCTGTTGCGGCTGCGGCCATCAGGATTATCGCGGCCATTGATCAATTCCAACTCAAGCGGACAACAGGCTCCGAATGATTCAAAAGTAATGCGGCTGGTATTTACTCCTTTGTTAATGAAGTAATCGGCACATGCCCTTGCCCGCCGGTCGCTCAGCTTTTTATTGTATTCATTGCTACCCTTGCCGTCGGTATAGGCTGAGATCTGAAGCGTTGAAGCCGGAAACTGCATCAGCACCTGGTACACCGAATCGAGTTTGTTTACGGCCTCCGTTTTCAAATTGCTCATGTCGAAATCGAAATATACTATAACTACATTCTCTGCGATAAAAACGAACTTTTTATCAATGTACATATCCCTGTTGAATACCTGATCGGTCATCAGGTCCACTTCAGCTGTATCATTAATTTTCACGACATCAACGGTATCGTTATAATTTTGTTTGGTGATGGTGATCCTGTAATTCGAATAATCATTATGGATCGTATCAAACAAATAATTGCCTTCACCATTCGTTTTAGTTGTCCAGGTTTTGCCAGATGGGTCTGTTAAAACAATGTCAGCATCGGCGACAGGACTATTGTCCTTATGGTCACGTACGAGCCCGGTTAACCGTTTGTTTTTGAGTGATCTTTTAATGAGATAGTTTTCAAGACAGCATCCGGTACCCCTGTCGGAACCAACAATGGCAGTTGCCAACAGTGCTGAATCTTCCGGAGCAAAAAAGTAAATATCATCTCTCGATGAGTTAACCGGATAACCCATATTGCGTGGCAATCCCCATGCTCTATCACTGCCTTTGACCGAAAAAAGATCATACCCGCCCATGCCTGGCCGTCCATTGGTAGAAAAAACCATGGTACCACTGCTGGTATGATAAAACGGAGCCTGCTCATCACCGGCTGTATTTATCGCTGAACCTGCATTAACAGGGCTGCCGGCACTGCCATCTTCATATATTGGTGCATACCAGATATCGAATTCACCTGATCCACCCGGACGGTCGGAAGCAAAATATAAATAGATCCCATCGGCTGAGCAAAATGGTTGCTTGCTGCTAAACCCGTTGATATTAACCTGGGGCAATAAAACCGGCTCCGTCCATCCACTATCACCACGGTTAATTATATAATAGATATTAGAAAGTATGCGGCCATTTTCTTTTCTCCATTTGGTAAAATAAATACGATTGCCGTCGGCGGTGTAGCTTGCTACGCCCTGATTATCTGAAATTCCGGCAACCGGTAAATCAACCGGGGTTAGTTGATCGAGGCTGTCGTTTTTCAAAGTAGCATAAAATAAACGGCTGGAATTCGGGTTTATTCCTTTAGCCCCCGCAGCACCGGTTTTCGTACTGCTGACCAGGTATTTGTTTCCGCTTACCGCCCTTACAGCAAAAGCGCCTTTTTCAAAGCTGCCGGGTGTATTGAGTTTACTGCTATTCACCATGCCGGCTCCTGCAAGCTGTTTGCGGATATATTGCAACGTTTGCAATTCTTTTTCGGCCGCTTCTTTAAATTGGCTGTTTGTTCCGTCAGCATTTAAGTATTTGCGTATATTTTCTTCCGCCTCATCATATTTTCCCAGGCTGCGTTCGCATACGGCACTCCAGTATAAGGCATCCTTATTATCAGTACATTTTTTGTAAGCTGAGTCGGCATTTACCCAGTAATGGGCAAGCCGGTAGCTTTCTGCCTGTTTATAAAGAATACTCGCTCTGGACCTGTTTTGAATGCCTTCGGTCGCCCTGCCTTTTTTGGCATACGTTGTAAATGCCGGTGCGTTTGTATTCGTTTTTGATGGATTCAGGTATTGTTCATACAAATACGCAGCCGTATAATATTCACCAGCCGCAAAATACTGATCGGCTAACTGCAGCGGACTTTTACCCTGTATCACCTGTTGACTTTGAAGTGGTAGCCAGCAGATGCTGGCTACCGTTATACCTATCAAATTTCCGAACCATGACCTTACCTTAACATGTAAAAATGTATTCATAATTAAATGCTCAATGTTTATTTTTTCAGGACCATATTTTAAAGTCTTGCACAGCGAACAAAATCAACAATGCTCTTCGTGCCGGACCGTTTAATATAAGAAAGGGTGAGCTCAAAACTGTTTACATTTTTTGTCATTGATCTTAGTTTCGAAGCATTCACATCATAGCTCAACCCGATAACAAAATTCTTATAATCAATACCCACATAAGGAGCAATGGCATCATTGACCCGGTAATATCCGCCCAGCATAAAATCGGTCTCTGCGTCTACATTTATTTGTCCATAAATGCCAGTTATTACTTCGTATGCAGTACCCTGACGCATATACAGTACATGTGGAATTACCCTGGTATGTTCTGATAAATTATAGCTTAACCCGCTATGCACGGAATAACGGATAGGAATTCTGTTGAGATCGGTATTGTGGTTGGTGACGATCGGATCTTTAGGTCTGTTTAAATGATACACTGAAAAGCCACCGAATAAATTGGTTTTCTTATCAGGCGACGCATCAAAATACAAAATGCCGGCCCCTATATCGGGAACGATGGAGGACGTTTTTGAAAATTCTTCTGTTGCTGGCTTGTCGGCCTGGTATCCTTCGATGGGATTCCATTGCTCGCCCCATTTGAATTTGGAGCGGTCGACCCTGCGACTTATAATACCACCCTGGAGGGCCATAACAATACGATGGTTAAAGTCCTTTCCGAATTTAACGCCGTTATAGGCATAAGAACCGGATAAAGTAAGGTAATTAAACCCTCCATCACCGGCAGATTGGTTCAACAGGTTTATACCCAGTGCCGCATTTTTAGTGGTGCGTGTATCAAATGAAACGCCAATAGTGCGATACAGGCTATTGATGCTGCCCCACTGGTTACGAAAAATGGCAGATGCCCTGTAATCGCCGTCGGCGCTGCCTGCGAGCGCAGGATTGATATACAGGGGAAATGTATAATTCTGCGTAAAGTGCGGATCAGTTTGGGCAACTGTTTTAATGGCAGTTGTCATTAACAAACAGGCCGCAAACCAACTGGTTCGTTTGATGTGTTTACTTTTCATCTGAAAAAATTAATTGTTGTTTGGTCAGATGGACGATTCATTTTAATTAGTTTATTATTCGCTGCGGCAGGTCGAAGGGTTATCGAATAAGCGTAATAGAGCCTTTCATGTTAACCTTCCTTCCATCTTTCATTACAGCTTTTAGCACATACACATAAACACCCACAGGCTGGCCGCTGCCTTTGTATTGACCATCCCATCCCTGGTGCGTATCAGTAAGCGTTATAATGCGTTGACCCCATTGATTGAAAATTTGCATGTCAACAGAAGCGATATGATTACCGTAAATAAAAAGCTGGTCATTATTTCTATCGCCGTTAGGAGAAAATATATTGGGCACAAAAATGTCTTTCAGCAAAGGACGTACGGTTATTTTATAGGATTGAGATACGCCGGCACAACCATTAATGAAAGGAATGGTTGTAATGATTGCGGTAAAAGGCGTATCAGTGATATTCGTTGCTTTAAATGAAGGAACCATGCCGGTGCCTGAAGCAGGCAGACCGATTGACGGATTTGAATTATTCCATTTTGTGCCACCTGCCGGATCGTTTACTGCAAAATTATATGGCGATAAAACCGTACCGTCATTAATGGTGGTATCTTTTATTATACTGGTAAGTGATGGTACAGGAGTAACCTGCCAGGTAAAAGTGGTTGCAACGGCACACTGCGCTGGATCAGGGGTGAATGTATAAGTTGTCGTTGCTGTATTATTCAATGCCGGTGACCATGTACCTGTAACAGGTATAACATTGGTCGATGATGACGGTAATGCTGCCATAGTCGCTCCTGAACATACTGGCGCCGCCACCGCGAACGTCGGTGTTACTTTCTGGTTTACTGTAATAGTTAATTTGGCTGTATCCGCGCACTGACCCGCGGTTGGTGTAAACGTATAAGTAGTAGTGACTGTATCATTCAATGCCGGTGACCAGGTGCCCGTGATATTATTGTCGGATAGTTGGGGCAAAGGGGTCAACGTAGTGCCGGAACATATTGGCGCAACAGCATTAAACGTTGGTTTAATGTTTGGGTTAACGGTGACCGTGTATGTCGTCGTTGTAGCACACTGACCGCTGTCGGGCGTAAACGTATACGTATTGCTGGCGGTCTTGCTCACCGTCGCAGGACTCCAGGTACCCGTAATATTATTATTGGTTGATTTACCAGGCAAAGTAACAACATTAGCGCCTTCACAGATGGTAGTGCTTTTACCGAAAGGAAAAATGGGTTCAATATTCGGGTTCACAGTTACAGTAAATGTTGTTCCTCCAACGCATCCCGCCGAAGTTGGCGTAAATGCATACGCGCCGGAATGCGTAGAATCAACCACAGCCGGCGTCCAAAAGCCTGTAATGCCATTGGTAGATGTATCTGATAATACCGGTACGCTACCGTTATGGCAGATCGTAAGGGACGTTCCAAACGGAAAGGCGGCTATCACCTTTGGTATTACAACAGTGGTAAGCGTAGCCAGTATACCACAGGTGCCGGCTGCCGGGGTAAAAGTATAGGTGCCCGATGTTTGAATATTAACAACCTCCGGACTCCAGGTGCCGTTGATACCATTAATGGATTTTGCAGGCAAATCCGGTGGCTTACTGCCTGCACAAAAAGAAGCAAGGGAACTGAAACGAGGATAATTTACCGGGTTTGTCAATTGTTGTCCATCTAATAAACTCGTTATGCTGCCGTTAAAATCAAATATAAAATTGGTATAAATGCCTGCATTCAACCCGGTGATGGTTAATTGCCCTGCTGCGGTTGAAGTTATGGTTACAGGGCCTGTTACTACGCCATCATCAGTATAAGTTACCTGGTAAGTTGTGTTGGGTAACAGTCCGCTGAATGCAAATGACCCTTCAGAACCATTACAGGTTGATGGGTTATTGCTTGCTA
>DASUVL010000698.1:0-2406 GCA_036379015.1 Niastella sp. | reverse complement strand
GTTTCACGATGCTCATGCCCAGGCCTGTTCCTCCATAGCTCCGGGCAATACTTTCATCTTCCTGGCTGAATTTATTAAAGAGATTTTTTAAATAAGCTTCATCCATACCCTTGCCGGTATCGCTGATAATGATCTCAATTTGCTGCGAATTGGGCAAATTATTATTAAGCAAACATTGTAAAGTGACGTTACCCCGTTTGGTAAACTTTATGGAGTTACTTAGCAGGTTCATCAATACCTGGTTTATGCGGTAGGGGTCGCCTTTAAATACTTTGGTCACTTCGGGTGCAACCGAAACTTCGAAAATTAAACCCTTTTCTTCTGCCTTTAATTTTAATACCCGGCTGGTATTGGTTATCAGATCGCGCATATTAAAGCCGATCTCTTCGAGGGTAACTTTACCGGCTTCCAGTTTTGAAAAATCGAGAATATCATTAATGATCACCAACAGGTTTTCGGCAGCGGTGCCAATGATATCCAGAAAGGATTGTTGCTGTTGATTGAGTGTGGTTTTTTGCAGCTGTTTGCTCATGCCCAGGATGGCATTCATGGGCGTTCTTATTTCATGGCTCATGTTAGCCAGGAATAAATCTTTGGCGTGAACCGATTTTTCAGCTATCTGTTTAGCCTCTATCAGTTGTTGTTCGAGTATTTTTTGCTGGGTAATATCAAGGTGAATACCAATAGAGCCGATGAGTTGTTGTTTGTCGTTATACAGCGGGGCGCCGCAAACCAGCCACCAGTTGGTGTCGCTGTTTTTGGTATTAACGTTCATTTCATACGCATCAGACAATCCCTTCTGCCGCAAACTGTTCTTTTCATCTATCATGTCTTTATACTCGTCTTTCACAAAAAGACGGGATGCGTTTTGACCGATCAGCTCCTGTTCTTCATAACCGCTCATTGAACAAAAGCTTTGGTTCACATACCTGATGTTTTCATCCAGGTCAACCTCAATAAGCCCCAGGTTCATATTGGCAATAATGCTTCTGTATTTTTCTTCCTGTTTTTTAAGTTTGATCTCCGATCTTTTTCTTTCGGTGATATCGTTATACGTCCATAAATGTCCGCGGTATATATCATCAATAAATAAAGGAATATAATTTCTTTCTAAAACCCGGCCATCGCTCATTTTCAGTTCTTCGTTATTAACGGGTTTACGGTCCTTTAAATATTTATTTGTGTTGTTTAAAAATTCATCAGGGTATTTAAGTAGCCCGGTGCTGCTTTCGTACAATTCAGTGCATTCTATGCCCACCAGGGTTTCAGGTGAGCCGGGGTAAGCAAAGAAGTCAGTAAATTTTTTATTGGTGAGCACCACTTTCCCGTTCTCATCTTCGAGTAATACACCGGTTTGCAGGTTAATGAGCAGGTGCGATAGCCGGTTGGCAGTTGCTGTTAATTCGCCCTGGATGGTTTTGTAGTTTTGAATATCGGTAAGGGTTCCTATTACCGTTATCGGTCTGCCGCTTTTCGATCTACTGATCACCCCTCCACGGTTCAGTATCCATCTTGTACTTCCGTCTTTAAGTTTTACGCGGTATTCAATACAATGTTTGGAGATTTCTCCGTTCATGTACTGGCGGAAAGTTTCCACGGCTATATGCCGGTCTTCGTTTTCGATCGTTTGCCACCAGGTTATGTTTTCTTTGCCTTCAAATACATTTGACTTTAGGTCAAGAATTGATTTTTCATTAACAGCAAAGGTCATAGTTCTTTTAGGGAAATTATATTCCCATACATTGTCGTCGATGGTTGACAACGCCAGTCGCAAACGTTTTTCTGATTGTTGCAGCAGGTCGTCGGCTTTCTTTTTTTCCTGTAGCTCGTGTTCGAGGTAATTGATGACATCAGACAGGTCGTCGGTGTCGTTATACAACAAAGAATTTGTGCCTTTGAACTTATTGATGGTTTCTTTTAATTGTTGAATAGAAGCATGCTTCAGGGTTGCTTCCCTTTTTAATTTGTCGTTGATCTGAATATATTCATGCTCACTACATGCAAATGCATGGTTGAACAGTTTGCGGTCCCTTTCGTATTCTTCATACGAATCATTCACTGCCTGAATAAACCGGGCAAGGTCTTCCTGCAAGAAATAATTGTCAGGAAGGTATTTTTTGATTTGCCGCTCAAGCAATTTATTGAAGCTCATGTCACAATTATAACTCGTCAAAGGTGGTGATAGTCATGGTTTGGTTATGTAATTCGCATTTGGCGTTTTCGTTGAAAGGAGAGATCTCGCCGTAAGAGTAAAAGCCTGTCAGCAATGTTTTATTACCAAAAGTATCTGCAACTGCCTCTACTTCTTCTTCGGTACGTTTGCCCAAAATGATTTTGCGGCCTACGCAACTGATCAGTAATGCCAGCTGAGGGGCTGCAGATAATTTATTAAAAGCCTGGCCGGCT
>DASUVL010000697.1:0-2138 GCA_036379015.1 Niastella sp. | reverse complement strand
TTCTATAAAATACTGGTTGATAATTACAAAAGCGGCGACTGGCAGGTGATCAGCACCGAATTTGATTTTATTGAGCCCGATAAAAAGAAAGTTTATCGCAAGGAGAAAGTAATTATTACGCAACCTGATATTACTACCGTTTCCCAACAGATTGTTTCGGTATGGCAAAAGATCCAGAACCGGGAGTTTTACATTGGTTGTGGTAAAGAGGACTGCCATTGGTGCAGTTTTGTTAAAAATCATAAGCTGGCCATCGCATTACATGATCTTACCGAAGAGGAGGAAAGGTAGTTCCCCTTTTTACCCCGATTTAACGGATTTTGAAGCAACATTTGCCAATAAACGGCTTAAGTTTGCGGCCTTATGAAGTATGCTTCTTTATTTAAAATAGCCTCGCCATTCCTTTTGATCATTGCGCTGCTTCCTTCTACCCTGGTGCAAACAGGTTGTGCCAATATAGTACCCCCTATGGGCGGTCCCCGCGACTCCCTGCCCCCTCATCTGGTAAAAATTAACCCCCGCGATTCAGCTACCAATTTTACCGGCAAAAAGATCGTTATAGAATTCGATGAGTTCGTTCAGATAGATAATATCCAGGAAAACCTGATGGTATCCCCCGTACCTAAAATAAACCCGCTTATAGAGTCAAAATTGCGTACCGTTACGGTAACCGTTAAAGACACCCTGCAGCCAAATACTACCTATTCCATCGATTTTGGCAATGCCATTAAAGATATAAACGAAGGAAATATTTTAAAGAACTTCACTTATAAGTTTGCAACCGGCAACACGCTCGATTCATTGAGCCTTACCGGTAAAGTGATCATTGCCGAAACCGGCCTAACCGATTCTACCCTTATTGTTATGTTACACCCCAGTCAGGATGATTCGGCTGTTATTAAAGAAAAACCCCGCTATATAGCCCGTGTTGATAAACAAGGAAACTACGCCTTTAGCAATCTGCCTTCAGGATCTTTTGCTTTGTTCGCATTGAAAGATGAAGGCGGTCAGCGCCGGTACCTCAGCAATAGCCAGTTATTTGCGTTTGCCGATGAACGGGTAACCCCCAGCATAAAGCCTAAGCCGGATACGTTATATGCTTACACTGAAAAAGAAGATACAGTAAAGGCAAAAGAGGATAAACCGGCTCCCGGTAAAGGCCGGCCAGCTGCCGGCAAAAAAAACGAGAAAAATGAAAAGCAGGATACGCGCCTGCGGCTCGAAACCAGCCTTAGCAATAATGAATTAGACCTGTTAAGCCAGTTTGAATTCCGGTTTACCACCCCACTCAAAAATTTCGATAGCTCAAAAGTCATTCTTGCCACCGAAAAGAATGAACCACTCAGCAATTATCATTTTATCAGAGATACCAGCAATAAAAAAGTAACCCTCGTTTATAACTGGACCGAAAACACCGCGTACAACCTCATCATCAATAAAGATTTTGCGGAGGATACGGCAGGCGGTAAAATACCGGCAACCGATACGCTTTCTTTCCGCACCAAAAAACAAAGCGAATACGGCCTGGTTCGTTTACGCCTGATCAATCTTGACTTCAGCAAGAACCCTGTTTTGCAGCTTGTACAAAGCGATCAGGTGAAATTTGCCTACCCCATGACCAGCAAGGAGTTCTATGCCAAATTATTTTTACCAGGCGAATACGATCTCCGCATTTTATATGATGATAATAAAAACGGTGTATGGGATACGGGCGCTTTCTTTGAAAAACACCGTCAGCCCGAAAAAGTAATACCCCTCAGTCGTAAACTAAACGTAAAAGCCAACTGGGATAATATCGTTGATATCACGTTACAGAAATGATGAATGATAAATGAAAAATTAAGAAGTGAATACATATCTCATTTATCAGTCATTTAAAAATTCGGCAACAACCACAAACCATAAACCAGAAACCACAAACGGTTTTATGGTATCTTTGTACCATGGAATTTTCTTCTTCTTTGCTTGAAAATGCGGTGAGTGAATTTGCCAAACTACCCGGTATTGGTAAAAAAACGGCGTTGCGGCTGGTGCTTCATTTATTGAGACAGCAGGAGATTGATGTGCAGCAATTCAGCGAAGTGGTTGCCAAAATGCGCAATGAAATCAAATTCTGCCAGCGTTGCTTTAATGTTGCT
>DASUVL010000696.1:0-10290 GCA_036379015.1 Niastella sp. | reverse complement strand
AACCATTGATCAGAAAGCCAACCAGTGGAAAAAAGGGGACCAACCAAACTAATTGTAACACGTTGTTCATATTTTAAGCTGAACGCTAAACGCTGAACGCAGAACGCTGCCCTACATTTCGGTTTTCCCGAATATTCCCGAACTGTTCGAAATTCGGGTTGGGCGTTAGGCGTTGCGCGTTAGGCTTTAGGCATTTTAGTGTTTTAACCTGTTTAAAAAATTTACATCCACCGAGTGCGTATTGCGGTACATCATCACTATAATGGCCAGGCCCACACTGACCTCCGCCGCAGCCACCACCATGATAAAGAATACGAATAACTGTCCGTCGATACCGGCCGAAGCATTCTTGGCAACGCCTGCCGCATAATGCATTTTTGAAAAAGCCACCAGCAGCAGGTTCACAGCATTCAGCATAAGCTCAATGCACATGAAAATGATGATGGCATTCCGGCGTGCCAGCACACCTACAATGCCGATACAAAAAAGGGCAATAGCCAGGTAGATATATCTTTCAATTAACATAAATCTCTATTAATATTGAATATCCAATATTAAATATTGAATGTTGAAGTTGTATTTAATTCATCATTGGGTATTCAACATTCATTATTCAATATTCATTTTTTATTTCTTCCCAATAACAACCGCACCCACCATAGCACTTAAGAACAGGATGCTGCTGATCTCAAAAGGCACTACGTAATCGGTAAACAAGGCTTTACCCAGGTTACGGATCAAACCAATATCACCGGTTTCAAGCAACGCCACTTTCCCCTTTACTTCCGCCTGTTTTAAAGCAGCTACCAGTACCAGCAACAGACATCCGCCTGCTACCACACCGGCCAGCTTCAGCCATTTATTCTTTTGTGGTTCGGCTTCGGCATTCAGGTTCATCAACATGATCACAAACAGGAACAATACCATGATGGCGCCTGCGTAAACGATCAGGTTCACAATACCCAGGAACTGGGCATTCATTAAAATATAATGTCCTGAAATGGCAAAGAATGTAACGATGAGCCACAATACACTATGTACCGGGTTACGACTGATCACTACCATAATGGCGCTTCCCAGTGCCACCGCACTTAAAGCATAAAATAACACTTGTGATATATCCATTGCAGCTTGTTGGTTCTGTTAATTGCTCTGTTCTTTATTTCCTTTCCGGTTACCTACCGCTTTCCAGTATTCGCCGGGGTTTTCTTTCGGGTTCGGGATCAACAGATCCTCTTTTCCATATATAAATCCTTTACGTTGGTAATTGGAAGGCGCAAAGGTTTCACTTAAATACACAGCGTCTTTCGGACAGGCTTCTTCACACAAACCACAGAAAATACACCGCAGCATATTGATCTCATATTTAGCGGCATATTTTTCTTCGCGATACTGGTTTTCTTCGCCTGGTAAACGCTCGGCAGCTTCCATGGTAATGGCCTCGGCCGGACAAGCCAATGCACACAAACCACAGGCAGTGCAGCGTTCGCGTCCTTCTTCGTCGCGATTCAGAATATGCAAGCCACGAAATACCGGGCTAAACGGACGTTTTTGCTCGGGATAACTAATGGTCGCTTTCTTTTTAAATAGATGCCGTAAGGTGATCAGCATGCCCTTGGCGATATTCCACATGTAGAGTCTCTCTACAAGCGACATGGGCTTACGACTTACCGGTTTGGCTCTGTTTGTTAATGCTTGCATTATAATTAGTTAAATCAAATCACAAATGTCTTATCACAAGTTCCAATCTTAAATCACAAGCTCCCAAGTACAATTTGGGGCAAATGTATTTTTCTCTCTTCAATACGCCAATTAAATCCCCGCGTACTCGCGTTATTAAAATTTCCAGCCATTGCTCTTCAACAATACGAGGGCGGCGGTTACGATCATATTGATAAGGCTAAGCGGGATCAACGTTTTCCAGCCCAGGTTCATCAACTGGTCGTAGCGGAAGCGTGGAATGGTCCAACGCACCCACATGAACAAAAATATAAATAGGGCCACCTTTATGAACAATGCCAGTCCCTGAAAGAGCGCCATCAGGTTCAACCCAACGCTTTCGGTAAGGTGAGCATCGTTTATAAACGGAATATCATATCCACCCCAGAACAAGGTAGCCATTACCACGCTGCTGATGAACATATTGATGTATTCAGCAAACAGATAAAAACCCAGTTTCATAGATGAATATTCCTGGTGGTATCCAAAGTTCAATTCATTCTCTGCTTCTGGCAAATCGAACGGTGTACGGTTACATTCAGCAAACGCACACACCAGAAATATAAAGAAGCCCAGCGGTTGGTATAACACATTGTACCAGCCATCGATTTGCTGGCCTACGATCTCACTCATTTTTAATGAGCCGGTCAGCATAAGCAGGGCAATCAATGAAAGACCCATGGGCAGTTCATAACTAATTACCTGTGAAGCGCCACGTAAAGCAGCCATCAAAGAGAATTTGTTATTAGAAGCCCAACCTCCGATCATAATACCATACACACCCATGCTAACAACGCCAAACACGTATAAGATCCCAATATTGATATCAGCGATCTGCAGGTTCATTTCCCGGCCAAACACATTGATCTTGCCGCCCCAGGGAATTACGGCCGATGTCATCATAGCTGCCAGCATAGCTAAGCAAGGCCCCAGGATGAACAGGAAACGGTTAGAGGTATTGGGAATGATCTCCTCTTTCATAAACAGCTTTAACCCGTCGGCCAGGGGTTGAAAAAGCCCAAATGGACCCGCGCGGTTCGGCCCCCGGCGATCCTG
Source organism: Niastella sp. (assembly GCA_036379015.1). Lineage (GTDB taxonomy): Bacteria > Bacteroidota > Bacteroidia > Chitinophagales > Chitinophagaceae > Niastella. Next base: position 7,515 of record DASUVL010000696.1, on the reverse strand, counting down.
GATAAAAGCAGCTACTTTACGTTCTGCATACGTCTCATACATGGCAATTACCAGGGATATGGAGACGATGCCAACGATCAGCACTAATTTCTCAATCACAAAAAACAAGTCAATAGCTAATAAAGCAGAATGCATTGTAAATTTTTATGTAGTCAACTAGAATCGTCAAACGTGAAACGGCAATCGGCAAAAACTCAAGTACTTCAGTCCTAATTACAAATTCCAAACTCCCAATTCCTTTTCCAACTTCAGACTTCCGACCTCACCTACTTGCTTTCCTTAAAATCATTCGAGTGTGCCGGGCCTTGTATCTTCGACAGATCCACATTCGGTTTATTCACTTCACTAATTGTATGAATATCCATCAGCAGGCGGGGCTGGCGTCCACCCATTACTTCCTGTAAGGCTTCATTCGGCTTTTTTACATCAACATAATGGTTAGAACTGATCACCGAATGACGGCTTACTTTCGTAGGGCCATCAATTACCCAATCGCTTGTTTTCTTTTTCTCGAAACGGCACTCATTACAGATCCAGTCTTTTACTTCACCCCATTCGTCTTTACGGCCTGTTACACGAAACACTTCATCACCCCGGTACCACAATGTTACTTTACCGGTACATTTGGGACAATCGCGATGTGCATCCTCCGGTTTCAGGAACCATACCCGGTTTTTAAACCGGAAGGTTTTATCGGTCAGGGCGCCTACCGGACAAACGTCAATGACGTTACCGATAAAATCATTATCGAGCGCGTTCTCAATGAACGTAGCAATTTCAGAATGGTCGCCACGGTCAAGTACACCGTGCACACGTTTATTAGTGAGCTGATCGGCAGTATATACGCAACGGTAACACAATATGCAACGCGTCATGTGCAGTTGTATATAGGGGCCCAGGTCGTGTTTTTCGAATGTACGGCGGGGAAATTCGTAACGGGTCCCTTCTCCTCCATGTTCAAAGCTCAGATCCTGCAGGTGACATTCACCGGCCTGATCACAGATAGGGCAATCGAGCGGGTGGTTGATGAGCAACATCTCCACCACACCTTTTCTGGCATCCATTACCCGTTCGCTGGTAATATTCTTCACCACCATACCATCCATTACGTTGGTACGGCAACTGGCCACCAGCTTGGGCATCGGACGAGGGTCGGCCGTAGAGCCCGCTGATACTTCCACCAGGCAGGTACGGCATTTACCGCCGCTGCCTTTCAGTTTGCTGTAATAACACATGGCAGGTGGCGCTACTTCTCCCCCGATCATACGGGCTGCATTCAGGATACTGGTTCCCGCCTCCACCTCAATGGTGATGTTATCGATGGTTACTTTAAATAATTTAGGTTGATCAGCCATATTTTGTAGTTTCTCGCAAAAACATAAAGGCGTTTAACCCTCATTATTTGCGTGCTATAATCATTTATGCACTTGCAGATGTCTTCAACGGATCCGCATAATGCGCCAAACCATAATTCCTGTTCTGTGCCGCATTCGGGTATTGCACATGCCATTCAAATTCATCTCTGAAATGACGAATGGCGGCAGCTACCGGCCAGGCGGCGGCATCACCTAACGGACAAATAGTGTTGCCTTCAATTTTACGTTGTATATCCCACAACAGATCAATATCACTCTTCTTCCCTTTTCCGTATTCTATATTCTTCAGGATCTTTTCCATCCAGCCGGTTCCTTCACGGCAGGGTGAACATTGTCCGCAACTTTCATGACGGTAAAAACGCGCCAGCGTTAATGTATGACGAACCACGCACTGGTCTTCATCCAACACAATAAAACCGCCCGATCCCATCATGGTACCGGTTGCAAAACCACCGTCGGCCAGGCTTTCATAGTTCATCATCCTGGGTTCGCCTTTGGCTGTTTTTAATAACAGGTTAGCCGGCAAAATGGGAACTGATGAACCACCCGGGATACAGGCCTTCAGGCGTTTGCCATCGGCAATACCACCACAATACTCATCGCTGTAAATAAACTCTTCCACCGAAATGGTCATGTCTATTTCATACACACCGGGTTTGTTGATATTACCGCAAGCGGAGAGCAGCTTGGTACCGGTAGATTTACCAACACCTATTTTAGCATATTCATCACCGCCCATATTAAGGATAGGCACAACTGCTGCCAGCGTTTCTACGTTGTTCACCACCGTTGGGCAATCCCACAAACCTTTTACAGCGGGAAATGGTGGTTTTATTCTGGGGTTACCTCTTTTTCCTTCCAGCGACTCCAGCAAAGCTGTTTCTTCACCACAGATATACGCACCGGCTCCGCGTTGAACATAGATCTCACAATCGAAACCACTGCCTAAAATATTTTTACCCAGCCAGCCATTTTGTTTGGCTTCGGCAATGGCCTGCTCAAGTATATCAACGATCCACGCATATTCACCGCGGATATAAATAAATGTTCTGTTTGAACCTAGCGCATAGGAGGCTACGATCAGCCCTTCTACCAACAAATGCGGAATAAATTCCATCAGGTAACGATCCTTGAAAGTACCGGGTTCCGATTCATCGGCATTGCATACCAGGTAACGGGGAACGCCTTCGGGTTTGGCCAGAAAGCTCCATTTCATACCGGCAGGGAAACCCGCGCCACCACGACCCCGCAAACCACTTTTCTTTACTTCTTCTGTTACCTGGTCGGGACTCATGGTTTTAAGCGCTTTCTCCACGCTGCGGTAGCCGCCTTCACGACGGTATACATCGTAACTACGGATCCCCGGAACATGCGCTTTTTCTAATAATAATTTTCTTCCCATTCTATATTTCTTTCAGCAATTATGCTGTCAGTTTTTTGTTTATGATCGGCACTAATTATTTGTCACTGCATTCCTTTCACACTCTTCAATAATTGCATCGATCTTTTCTTTGGTCAGGTGTTCGCGGTAATGTTTACCCAATTGCATCATGGGCGCATAACCGCAGGCGCCTAAACATTCTACTGTTTTTAAGGTGAATAAACCATCGGCGGTTGTTTCACCTACTTTTATGCCCAGCTTGTTCTTTATATAATCTATAATGTCGTCGCTGCCATTTATCATACACGGACCGGTTTGGCATACTTCAAAAACAAATTTACCTACCGGCTTTAAGTTGTACATCGAATAAAAAGTAGCTACTTCATACACTTCAATAGGTTCTATTTTGAGTATGGAAGCCACATAGTCCATGGTTTCTGCACTCAACCAGCCACCAAACTCTTCCTGAGCAACATGCAGCACAGGTATCAAAGCACTTTTATGCTTTCCGGCCGGATAGCGTGCAATGATCTCATTTACCTTTTTTAGTTTCTCTTCAGAAAATTGAGCCATTTATTTTAAATTATCACTTGTTATAATGGATAGAAACCCAGTCTGCACAACTCTTTAAGCAAGGTTGTAACAAACCTGTACTTTTCTCCAGGGTTCATAGTGTTGCCATCAGATACCTTTAGTTTCACCTCTTTTCCATCGTTCCTCTTGAATACAATATCGCCAAACATTCCCCTTGCTCCTTTTGCCATCACCATCCTTTTTTCATCATACAGCACAATATTTTCCAGCAGGATCCCCTGTTTGTCGGGTACCGATATATGCCCTACTACTTTACTATTTACCACCAGTTGGTCTCCTTGTGAAACGTACTCATACCTACCAGCCTCGAGCTTATAGTTCATCTCGTTCTGCTTGTGATACTTCTCGGTAAGGTTTTCTGTATGGCTACCGGCAAACCGTTCAAAGGCAGTATCACTAATTTTTCCTTCGGGTGTTATCAGGTTGTTCTGCAATAAAAAGCTGGCTATATTCTTGCGATAATTAAGTCCTTTGATCACCTCACCAGCATTCACTTCAACCATTTTCGAAGTTTTTTTGAAATCAAATTGCATCCAATCTGAATCAAACTCCTTCTTGAAGTTTATATGCAATACGGAATCATTCGTTGCACTTACCACCCAGAATTTAGGCCGAACGTTCGCATTACCTCCATACTTTGTTACTTCTGCAATCGGTTGACCATTATTGGTAATGCCGCCGCTTTTATCTGAAGCCAACTGAGCATACCCGTTTTGTAAAACCAACAAAAAACAAAGAGCATTTCCAAATACCTTTTTCATAGAATGTAGCACGGATTTAAGTGTGAAGTAAACAGACAAATTTTTGCCGATTACTTTTCTCTTTTATACGCCCTGGTTTTCTTTAAAAACTATCCCTTGTTTAAAATTAGCCGCTCTACTTCTAATCTGTATTTCATTAGCACATTAGCTAATTAGCATATCAGCACATTTTTCTTAAGCGTCCATTTCACCGGCAATCAAATTCAGGCTACTCATGGTAATGATCGCATCACTCAACATGGCGCCTTTTGTAAGCTCTTCGTATGCCTGGTAGTATATAAAACATGGACGACGGAAGTGCAACCGGAAAGGCGTGCGTCCTCCATCTGTTATCAGATAAAATCCTAACTCACCATTGCCACCTTCCACTGAGTGATAAATTTCGCCAGGTGGAATATCTATTTCACCCATGACTATTTTGAAATGCCAGATCAACGCTTCCATTTTCGTATACACATCCTTTTTCTCGGGCAGGTAATACTCCGGAATGTCGGCATGAAATACCTCGGCTTCTTTTCCTTTAAACTCTTTCACTTTGCGAAGCGCCTGTTCAATGATGCGTAACGATTGCCACATCTCCTGGTTACGCACCAGGTACCTATCGTAACAATCGCCTGTGCTTCCTACAGGTATCTCAAAATCAAAATCTTCGTAACTGCTGTAAGGTGTATGTACCCGCACATCGTAATCAACACCGGCTGCCCGCAGGTTCGGACCGGTAAAACCGTAATTCAGCGCACGTTCAGCACTGATAGGCCCTACCCCAATGGTACGTTCCATGAAAATGCGGTTGCGGGTGAACAGGTTCTCAAACTCCCTCAGCACTTTGGGGTATTCTTTCAGGAATTTATCGAGCTTCTCAAATGCTGTATTGGTAAAATTCCTTTCAAAACCGCCAATCCGCCCAATCATAGTAGTAAGGCGGGAGCCACATATCTCTTCATATATTTCGTAAATCAGTTCGCGGTATTGCATCACATACAGGAAACCGGTATATGCGCCTGTATCAACCCCTACAATTGAATTACAAATGAGGTGATCGGATATACGCGCCAGTTCCATGATGATGATACGCAGGTAATCGACCCGTTTGGGGATTTTTACACCCGATAATTTTTCGCAGGTCAAATGCCAGCCCATGTTGTTGATGGGAGCCGAACAATAATTTAACCTGTCGGTCAATGGGGTGATCTGGTACAGGGGTCTGCGCTCAGCAATCTTTTCAAACGCACGGTGAATGTAGCCTACGGTTTGTTCGGCGGAGATGATGCGTTCACCATCCAGTTCAAGGATATTCTGAAATACACCATGGGTCGCCGGGTGCGTTGGCCCTAAATTCAGGGTTGTGGTCTGCTTCTCAATAGAGCCTTCGGGTAATTTTATATGATGATCACTCATAAATCGATTTGAAAATTAGCGTCCAAACATATCATCGTCCTTATCAACACGGGTTTGCTCTTCAAGCGGAAATTCTTTACGCATCGGGAAATAATCCATCTCATCCACATTCAATATCCGCTTCAGGTTAGGATGACCGATAAAGTTTACGCCGTAAAAATCATAGGTCTCCCGTTCCATCCAGTTGGCCGCTGAAAACAAAGCAGTAGCGCTGTAAACATCCGGGGTTTGAATATCGGTAAACACTTTAAACCGGATCCGCACATTGGCAGTGAGGCTGTGCAGGTGATATACAACTGCCAGTTCACGTCCTTTATTATCGGGATAGTGAACAGCCTGCAGATCGGTTAAGAACCGGAATGCCAGGTCATCCTCATCGTATAAGAACTGAAGCACTTTCAGATTTTGATCTTTAGGCGCTTCAAAAGTGAGCATGCCATACGGTTCCAGAAATCCCTGAACCTGGTCGCCAAACTTTTCGGTTAACCGCTGCTTGATATATTCGTTCGTTAAAGCCATATACCCCATCCGCCAGCTGGCGGAAGATGTTTTTTTTAGTTAAAATGACAATTACGGCCACCCTCCTACTTCCCCTTTAGGGGACGGGGGTTATTGAATACCGTAGCTCTCCATTAATTGTTTATACTTATCGCTATTTCTTCTGCGCAAGCTTTCTTTCCCTATCAGATCCTGAATTTTGATGATGCCATCAATAACTGCTTCAGGCCGGGGAGGACAACCAGGTACATATACATCTACAGGAATGATCTGGTCTATGCCCTGCAAAACGCTGTAGGTATCAAAGATGCCGCCACTGCTGGCGCAAGCACCCATAGCCAGCACCCAACGGGGTTCAGCCATTTGCAAATATACCTGTTTTACAACGGGCGCCATTTTTTTGGCAATGGTACCCATCACCATCAAAAGATCGCACTGACGGGGCGAAAAACCTACCCGCTCAGAACCAAACCGGGCCAGGTCATAATGCGCACCCATAGTTGCCATAAACTCAATTCCACAGCAGGAAGTGGCAAAAGGCAGTGGCCAAATGGAATTCTTACGGGCGAGCCCAACTACTTTATCGAGGCTGGTTCCGAAAAAACCTTCGCCCATATAGCCCTCAGGCCCTTCCTTAACCAGTTTCACATCGGTTTGACCGTATATATTATATTGAACGGGACGTGCCATAACTTAATTTGATAATTTGGTAATTAGCTAATTTGATAATTAATACACTACTTAATAACACCCAGCACAACTCTTATGTTCCCTTAGACCGTGCAAAAGCATTATCACATTATCTAATTATCACATTAGCTAATTGGTTTTTTAGTCTTCCCACTTTAACGCTCCTTTCTTTATAATGTATATAAAGCCAGCCAGAAAAAATGCTACGAACATCAACACAGCGCCAAATCCACTCCACCCCAGTTCTTTAAAATTTACGGCATACGGGTAGAAAAAGATCACTTCCACGTCGAACAGTACAAATAAGATCGCTACCAGGAAGTATTTAATGGCCATGGGCTGACGAGCGTCGCCATGACTTTTAATACCGCTGGCAAAGGTTTCAAGCTTGTCGGCCGTATTACGTTTGGGACCCAGCCAGTGGGTAACGCCCATCATAACAGCTACAAAAATTACCGCGAAAATTAATTGAATAGCAATAGGAAGATACCAGTAGGAACTATCGGGATCGTGGGCAACGGTATTGGAGACTTGTAACAGGTACATATTCATAACCCGTTTTGATTTAGTGGCAAAAATAAGACAGGAGTTTAAATTTTCAACTTTAAAATCAATTAAATAAAATTCCCCCCGACCGATTTCTTAAAAAATCGGTCGGGGGGACTGAAAAATGCGATTATTGTGTGATTAACGTTTGTTAACCGTTATTTTTTCTTTGCATCAGCAGCCGATGTGGCAGATTTGCTGGTGCTGCTGCTTCCACCGCCGCCGCTCTTTTTAGGCTGTTGTGCCGGTGTGGCAGGTTTGCTGCTTGCTT
>DASUVL010000695.1:0-14176 GCA_036379015.1 Niastella sp. | reverse complement strand
CAATGGCCGCATTATTTTCTAAAGAAACGGTACCTACCTTTTTTGTGGTATCAGTTTGGGCGGAACAATTGTATATACAAAAAAACAATACAATTACTGTGATCAATTTTTTCATGGTACAAACCAGGTTGGGTTAAATTTTATGATGATGTATCACTTATGTTATGGTGTAAAATAGAAATAATTACTGACAATAAATTGGGTGATTGTACCATCATCGGGGTGGGCAACTTAACTTTTGACCTAAACGATTTTTTGTAAACTTCGTACCTCCCTTCGGACAATCAAGTCTTTTGTCAAGGCGGTTAGTAGTCGTTTTTCCCGGCCGTATAACAATGGCAATATAGGCGCCGCCATTTTGCATTTTGTTTTTAGTAAACACATTGGCCCAGTTATGAATACCTACAAGCAGTGGTCCTGCTTTAAACGCGCCACCAATCCATAATTGTTCCTTTGTATTGAATTGTACAGGAAGATAAAAGCCCAGGCGACTGGTTTCCCAACGGGGGGTAACCGTCAATATATTTAATTCGGAAAGCCGCCATTGGCTGCCACTTAATGATGAAAGGTTGAGCGACACGTTGCCATTCACATACCAGGCGCCGGATATAAAATGATCAACATTTAATACCAGACGTGCCGGATTTACCACATGAAATGTGCCGGTTGGTTGTTGGATATTCGCAGCAATGCCAATCAGTTTATCATTAAACTCCTGCAGGTTGTTTATGTCAGTAAATTGCTGATCGAGCACCGTGTCGGTTATATTATTCTGGAACCCGCTGGCAATGCGGCTGTTTTTACCATACTTGAATTGATTAAAGCCAAGGTCCAGTAAGGAAAGGCCAATCTTCCAGTCGTAGTCATAATAATTGTCCTCATCATAAACAGAAGAGATCTGTGATGATTTGATTAAATATTCAACACCCAGGTCAAACGATAAGCCAGCGCTGGTATACGATAAAAAATCCTTCAGGTTCTGATTGTTGCTTTTCTCCTTCTGCCAGGTGTCGTAATTATGTGAATAGCCATATTCAGCAAATGCATCCTGCATGGTATACTCATATGAATTACCATGAATTGTTTGCGCCACACTTCCGTTTAATAAATTGGTATAGGCGCCGGAGATACCGCGGGATATTTTGGCTGTAATACCAGCGTTGAGTCGGGAATCTGTGCGGTCCCAGATGGTTTGCGCCCAGGTGCCAAAAACTTCTATCCAACTGCTATGAATAAGATCGCCATGCAGTTTCCGGTTATAATTACCCAGATCAAAAAAGTCACCGGTAGTTTTGAGGGTATCGACAAAGTTCACCGGACCCGTACTTAGTTGTGCATAGCCGCGCAGGTTGATGCCAAAGCCAATAGCCTGCCTGCGATTGAGCGCAAAACGGGCATTAAGCAGATTAATGTTGAAGTCGGCATAGGCAAACCGGCGGTAATCGCCTTCCCTGAACCTATATTGTGAATTGCGGGGATTACTGAACAGGGAATAGTTTTGAATAATAACGCCATTGGTGGCATTTTTTGCCTGCAACGACAGGATGTCGAGGTCCCATTTATAAGGCGTATTTACAATGGAGGCGGGGTTGTTGCCAATACCCAGGCTGCCTGCATAGTTGCTTCCCTGGATGGCATAGTAATTTTGCGAATATCCATGTAAGTGAACCAGGAGCAACAGTAAAGCAAGTAACACAAATTCTCCCTTTTTAGAAAGGCTTTCCATGCGTTTGTTGTATTAAAAACGCTACAAACTTTGGAAAAGGTTTTACCAGTTTTATGAGTACGTTGGATAGGAAGGTGTTGCCAAAAAAACTTTGTAATAATCGTCCGGCCTGTAAACGGCGGCCAAAATGTTTTTCCCATTGCTGGGTATATTGAATTTCCATTTCGTACCGGTTAATTCGTCCCTGTAAAAACGAATTGATCTCTTCAAAAGCCAGCTTGCTGCTGTGGAGGGCCATGCTCATGCCATTACCGCATAAAGGCGTAATAAGGCCGGCTGTATCGCCAATCATCAAAACATGATTTTCGATCTGTGACTTTTTGTTGAACGAGATCCGGGAAATGGTTAATGGCTCTTCGTATAGCATTTCTGCATTAGAAAAGATTTTTTCCAGGAAAGGATTTTTCATAAGAATATCTCTTTCCATACTGCTAATATCATTCCTGCATTTGCGCAAGTTGGCGGCTGTTGTTAAATAGCAGAGACAATATTTATTTTCCTCAATTTGGGAAATTCCACAATAGCCATTCTCGAAATTGTGGAGGGCGATAAGGTCGGCGGGATGATGGGTGCGGATGTGATATTTGACGGCAATGTAGTGATTGAGTTTATTGGGTTTTACTTTAGTGAACTGTCTTTTCCATTTTATATCCAGATTGCCTCGTTTGCCATAGGCGCCGGCCACTACCGTTGCTTCCGTATCGCCTTTGCTGGAGAAAACCAGCAAAGTATTGTTCCGGTAAACTACATTCACCACTTTGGTTTCTTCGAGTACAGTAACGCCTTCGTGGCGGGCAATATTGGCCAGCAAATGATCTATGGTATACCGGCTAATGCCAAAACCACCCAGTGGTAATGGCGATTCAATATAATTTCCATCAGGAGTAGAGATAAGCAGGCGGTTAATAATGGGTAACTGCATATCACTGAGCGGCAGGCCGAGGTCCTGTAAATAATTCCAGCTTTCAAGGCTTATGTATTCACCGCATACCTTGTGAAATGGATACTTTTCTCTTTCGAATAACACCGTTTTATAACCTGCACGGGCGCATTGAATGGACAGCGCAAGGCCGGCCAGCCCGCCACCTACAATGGCTATATCATATTTGGGTTGAAGGTTCACGTGTTACTCTTTGCCGTTTTCCGACGCATGCCTGGCAGCATCAATTGCTGTGTTTTTGAATACAACCAGCCAGCGAAAAGCCCATTTCCATTCTATAGAGAAATTGCTGATGCCTGCTATGTTGAAAAATTGTAACCATTCATCTTTTGTAAATCCACGGGCTACCGATAAGGGCGCATCATGTTTAACCAGGTAACTGTTCGAAAATAAAGCGGTTAAAACTTTTATAGAATAATAGGCCAGCTTGTGCCGGTGCAGATCATTAATAAAGAATCCAATGCGCGCATTGGATTTCATCCATTGTAACTGTTTTACCATTTCCCGGTCGGAAAAGTGATGACAGAACAATGATGAAAAAATAATATCCGGCTGCTTTTCCAGCAGTACATCTTTATAGTCCGACGCAATCAACCGGGTATTGCTGAGCAACCGTTTCGATGCAACATCTATACAATGGGGGTTGATATCGATACCAATAAAAGCCACCGGAATATTTCTTTTTTCGCACCACTTTTGAATGGCCACCAGGTTGTCGCCGCCACCACAGCCGATTTCGCAAATGGTTACCGGGGTTTTGGCATTGAGCAGGGCCTCCACGCCGGTTATTGTAATGGTATGCCCACCCAGCCAGGTATTGATGAAATTTAACTCCTGCATATTCCGCTTAATATCTTCAAATGGAATATCCGGGCGGTCAAGCAATTCGGGTTGATATGATCTGTGACGAAAATTCACGATTGTAATATATGATTTTATAGCCTACCGGCGAAACACGCTTAGGGCGCGCCCTCTAATAATATTTTTATGTTTCTGTCACTGACCCGAACCTGGCAGATTATAATAACAAAAAATTAGGAATTCGTTGATGCTACAAACGTTTCCATGGTGAGGCCAGGACCAAAGGCGGCTCCGAAAATTGTTTCTTTCGTGTTGTGGTTATGCCAGAGGGCGGGCGCCATTTTTTTGAGAACAAAAAGTATTGAGGGCGATGACATGTTCCCGTATTGTTGCAGAATGTCGTAAGATGCTTGTAACTCGCCGTTTTGTAAGGATAGCGTTTTGTGTATGATCTCCAATATTTTTTTGCCGCCCGGATGTATGCACCAATGGTTGATATCCTGTTTGGTTAACCCGGTTTTGGCCAATGCCCTGTTGGTAAACTGGCAAAAATCTTCTTCCAGCAGATCAGGAATATAACTGCTCAATGTCATGAGAAAACCGGTAGAGGATATTTCCCAGGCCATGTCTTTTTTACCTTTGGGAATCACTTCTGCATAAAAACCATCGAGATGTATGCCTTTTACAGGGTGATCATCCCCTGTTACCACTGCGGCAGCGCTGCCATCTGCAAATAACAGGCTGGATGCAATATTATCGATCGTTGGCTCCCGTTGAAAATGTAACGTGCATAGTTCCGTGCAAACGATCAATACTTTTGCCTGCTTATCGGCTTTGCAAATGGCGTCGGCTGTTTTTAAGGCATGAATACCAGCATAGCAACCCATAAAGTTGATGGAAGAACGGGATGTATGCCGGGGCAGATCGAGCAATTCCATAACCTGCAGGTCGAGCCCCGGTGCGCTCATACCTGTACAGCTAACCGTGATCAGGTGAGTAATATCCGTTTCGGGTATTTTACCATCGAGACAGTCGCGAATGGCATTCACCGACAACTGCGGGGCGTATTTCTGGTACCAGATCATACGTTGCTCAAGGGAAGGAAAGGGTTCCAGGTTTTCGGTGTGCGGATAAAACTTCCATTCAGGGGCAGGGCGGCTGTAATCGGCGATAACAGAATAACGGGTATCAATATGGCTTTTATGGTATAAAAAGCGTAACCGTCGTTCGTCGGCTTCATTATAGGAGTAGATAAGCTGCATAAACTGCAGGATATCCTGTTGCCTGTGCCTGAATGCAGGCACTGCAGTTCCGATGGCAATAATTTTACTCAAATCCCCTCCAGATTAATAAGGTAAGAAAAGCCAGGTTTGTACAGATGGACGCCATCAAGTTCATGCGCATGGTATTGGCAAAATTGGCGTTGCGTACATCTTTCCATACCAAACCGGCCCAACTAAAAAAATATACGAGAATTGGCAGCATCATAGTTGCTAATGCCAGGAATTTATTTTGTTCTCCATGGGTATAAAATGACCAGGCCAGTAAACCCATGGCCAGAGTGTACACCAACGCTGTGAAAATGAAAGTACCTCTATAACCCAATAATGCACTGATGGTAACGACGCCATCTTTTCTGTCGGCCTCGTGCTGGTAAATTTGCGTGAGCGGATAGAAGCCTCCAATAAGTAAACTGGCTGCTGTCATACCTGCTGGCGGCACTGTTAATGTTTTATTGACGCTACTTCCGTGATATACCATAAAATATGTTACTGCGCCCTGAAAAATAATTACGGTGAGATAGCCGGCAACCGGATACTTTTTAAGCCGAATGCCCCGGTAGCTGTATGCTCTTGATGCGGCTATATACGCTACTATGCAAATTGTAAACCAATAGCTGATAAACAGGCTTAGCCCGATGGCCACCACATCCATCATGATGCTGATGTAAAATAACTGGCGGGTTGGAGGCAGTGGATTTTTGACGCCACCGATAGGAGTTTCATCGCGATCCATGTATGAATTGTACCCATTGCTGGAAGGATATACCAGGACATGCAGGATGAAAAATATTAACAGGGCATGTGCCGTATGGATAACCGGTACCTGGCTTACCGCGAACAGGTATACCGGTAACAGGAAAAAAGAAAAGTGAAACCGGAGTAGTTGTATGGTAGATGGTGCAATCATAAAGAGTCCCGGCTAGCCGGGACTCTTTAAAGATACTAATTAGATTGTTAGATGATTGAATTGTTATTCTTTAACAATAATATCATTTGACGTACTCTCTATTTCTGTTGAAACATGCTCTTCCTGTTTTTTCGTATTGCCCAGGTAGGAGGGAAGGTCCATACCCGCCATATCAAAAATGTCTTTTAACGGCGGTACTGATTTGTACAAACCGGATACAAAATTGGCGGTAGCACTTTTGCCCGATCCATTTTGTCCGTTTTCCCAAACCGTTATTTTATCAATCTTGATATTCTTGATAGCATCTGTTTGCATTTTTACCAGTTCGGGCAGTTTATCTGAAATGAGCAACAGCACGGCATCTTTCGGATTATTACCGGCAGCTTTCACGATCCTGTCTAAACCTTCGGCTTGTTTGGTTAATATTTCATACATACCCCTCGCTTCCGCTTCCAGTTTGGCAAAGATGGCATCGGCTTCCCCTTTTGCTTTCTCTCTGATCTTTTCTGCTTCGGCTTGTGCCTCGATAATGGCTTTTTGTTTTTGTATCTCTGCCGTAACTACAATGTTGGCGTTTTGTGAAGCGCGTTCCCTGTCGGCCCTGGCAGCTTCCGCTTTTTGTTCTGCGACATATGATTCTTCCAATGCTTTAGCGGCCTGCACTTTCTCGGCGGCCATAGCTCTTTTCAGCGCTTCCGCTTCCCTTTCTCTTCTGGAAGCTTCCGAATCGGCGATCTGTATCCTGGCCATGTTCTCGCCCTGTACCGCAATGGAGTTGGCTTCTGCGGATTTTATACGGGTATCTCTTTCGGCTTCTACTTTACCGATCTGTTCATCTCTTTTGGCGGCAGCGATCAATACTTCTTTATCTTTTGTAGCAACAGCGATCAATGAATCGCGGTCGCGTTGTGTTTCGGCCATCTGTACGTCGCGTTCTTTCTGGGTTTGCTTCATGCTTACGTCACGCTCTCTTTCGGCGATGGCTTTACCAATTTCACCCATTCTATCCTGCTCGGCGACGCTTTTCTTTGCTTCATTTATGGCCTTTGCAGAAGCTTCTTTACCCAACGCTTCAATGTAGCCGCTCTCATCTTTAATGTCGGTTACGTTTACGTTGATCATTTTTAAACCGATCTTGTTTAACTCAGCTTCCACATTAGATGCAATATTGGCCAGGAATTTATCACGGTTGCTGTTGATCTCTTCAATATCCATCATGGCAACAACGAGCCGCATTTGTCCCAGGATAATGTCTTTAGCCAGGTCATGGATCTGAGGTTGCTGCAGTCCGAGCAATCGTTCTGCGGCATTCTGCATAACACCCGGCTCGGTTGAAATACCAACGGTGAACCGGGAAGGAACATCCACACGGATATTTTGTTTACTCAGTGCACTGGTCAAATTCACCTCAATGGAAATGGGTGTCAGGTCGAGGAATGAATAATCCTGGATAACAGGCCAAATGAAAGCGGCGCCACCATGTATACATTTGGCGCTGAGATTGCCGTCTGAGCCATCTTTTGATCGGCCTACTTTACCATACACCACCAATATCCGGTCACTGGGGCATCGCTTGTACCGCCGGAACATGGAGATCATTAGAATGAAAAAGAACAACACCGCCCCAGCCACTACAATCAGAATGTAATCCATAACGTCATTTAATTTAAGGGTTTGAAATTGGAGTTATATTTTGTATGAAAGGTTGTTTTCAGCTATTGTTACCAGTAATATGCGGTCGTTGATGATGTTTTTCACTCTTATGAGTTTACCGGTAGCAATTTCATGCTCATCATCGGTCATGGCCGGTAATTCGTGCAGCGTACCCTGCACCTTTATATGCACTTTACCAACGCCGTTTCGTTTGGCTGGAATAAATAAATAAGTTGTACCTGTTTGATTGATGGCATTGGTTAATTGCATGGCGCCATTGTGGCGAAGCCGGCTCATGTTTTTTAAAACAACGAACATTAATAACACAATGGTCGTTCCGGCGGCAAGGGCCAACAGAATGCTTGCCAGTATATTCATGCCGCTGTAGTGGGTAGCGAGCCCAACCCAGCCGAACATGGTGAAAAAGACGATCATGTTCTTAATGGTAAAGAATTGGAATTGCATGCCATCATCGTGATCGATGGAACTGTCTGAATCGCCGGCAGTATGATCTACATCTCCACCGGCAATTGATAATAAACTTTGAAGCAGGTACAAAGCAGAAAACACAAGGGCAATGCCCCAAAGGATCTTTTCAAAATTTTCAAGGTGTTGCCACCAGGAAGTAAAACTGAGTAGCATAAGGGTTCAGGGGTTTTGTGACTGACAATAATACAAATAAAGCCCATCAATTTTAGTAACTATTATAAAGCCAGCAGGCTGTATTCGGGTATGCATTTTCTGCTATACATCATTGGTAGGAACCAGGGTTTAAACGTTACAGGTGCCGGTGACATTTTTAAGGTAATTATTTTTATTTAACAGGTGCGCTGCCCTGGGCCTGGGTTAAAATAAAAAACTTTAATTTAAGGTGCCTGCCGTTTTCTGCTGGTATTTCCTTTTTAATTATGCGTTAATTTGGTGGCTATGAAAAGGATTTTCTGTATTTCATTGCTGCTGCTGGCACACATTATAGGGCATGCACAGATTAAGTCATTTCGATTTATACATATTAGTGATACTCATATTGGTTCGCCCAATGGTTCGGCTGAAGAAGACCTTCGACGGACTGTACGGGATATCAACCAGTTGAATGATGTGGCCTTTGTGATCATCACTGGCGATATTACCGAATTGGGAACGGATGCCCAGCTGGCGCTGGCCAAACAGATCCTGGACAGTTTACAAGTAAAATATTATATCATTCCTGGTAACCACGATACGGGTTGGAGTGAAAGCGGGGGAGATCATTATACCAGCACATTCGGGTACGATAAATTTCAGTTTGATCATAATGGCATTCGATTTATCGGGTGTGCATCTGGTCCGTATGTAAGAATGAGCGACGGACATATTCCCCGCAATGCCATTGTGTGGTTAGATAGTTTGCTGGCTAAAACACCCAAACAGCAACCTATCATTTTTTGTAATCATTATCCTATTGATAATAATCTGGATAACTGGTACGAGATCACTGACCGGTTAAAACGCCATAATACCCTGATGATCATCTGTGGCCATGGCCATACCAACAAGGCATTTAGCTTTGAGGGTATTCCCGGTGTAATGGGCCGCTCGAACCTGCGGGCTAAAGCGCCGCTCGGGGGTTACAACCTGGTTGACGTGTACAATGATTCGATCATTTACACAGAACGGCGGCCGGGTGGTGAAGCGCTTGCCTCCTGGGCAAAAGTTACACCACAGGCTATTGATACCTCAAAACATGTTGAACGGCCATCGTATGCAGTCAATGCGCAATACCCATCTGTAAAACCAAAATGGGTATTTTCTTCTGATGCGAATGTAATCTCTACGCCAGCGGTATCAAACAATCTGGTAGTTGTAGGAAATCAGAACGGCGTTGTGATGGCGTTATCATTAAAGGACGGGAAAAAGAAATGGGCCTATAAAACCAATGGCGCTGTTTTCTCCTCGCCGGCTGTACGGGCAGGAAAAGTAGTGCTGGGCTCCGGTGATGGTTATGTGTATTGCCTGAATGTTTTAACCGGGCAATTGAACTGGAAAGTAAAAACAGGTGCATCAATATTGGGTTCACCGGTGATTGTGGGCGATACGATTTTTATTGGAGGCAGCGATCATAGTTTTATGGCATTAAGTCTGAAGACCGGACATGCTTTTTGGAAGTTTGGCGGCCTTCAGGGGCCTGTGGTGAGCACCCCGCTGGTATATGGCAATATGGTGATTGTTGGCGCCTGGGATAAGCATTTATATGCGGTGAACAGAAGCAATGGGCAGCTGGCCTGGCTATGGAATCCTGGATTTTCTGTGATCAATTTTTCACCAGCAGCCTGTATACCGGTTGCACATGACAGTGTAGTGTATGTGGTTTGTCCGAACCGCACTTTGTATGCTATTGATGCTGTAACTGGCGCTACTTTATGGCAGAACAGTGAGGCCCGCGTACGTGAATCGATCGGTATGTCGGCAGATGGAAAGTTTGTTTACGGTAAGACCATGCAAGATACCGTGGTTGCTTATATGACCAGTCGTACCCCCCAGCGGCCAGCGTGGGTAATGCATGCTGGCTTTGGCTACGAGCATGTGCCATCGATGCTGATAGAAAAAGAAGGACAATTGTTTTTTGGTACCCGCAATGGGGTGGTATATGCGATTGGCCCGGCAACACAAAAAATTATCTGGGCTTACAAGATCGATAATTCCATGGTAAACACCGTACGGGTGCTTGATAAAAAACATCTTATTGCATCAACCATGGATGGAAAAGTGACTTTGCTTGAGGTGAAATAGTTCGTCATATACGTGTGCCACACCTTCAAGGTGTTGAACACGTCAGCTTTTTATAATTCATCAGCAACCAGTTTCAGGGCGATTATATATTCCTGCACATAATTGTCTCCTTTGTCGGGGTATTCGGTAATATGAGAAAAAGCTTTATCCAGCATGGCGTGTGCTTTTTCTGCATCCCGGTTATCATAAAAGAGCTTTGTCCACTCGTCGCTGATATGAAATTTTTTTAAACCCAGGCCACCGCTGTAGAACAATATTGGGCAAAGGATCTTTTCAATATTGAAGAATGGTATTTTGTTCCCGGAAATATTAGCAAAGTAACCAGCGTAATAATAAAGTACTTGTTTAAGCCGTAACCGGATGGCCTCATCGCTTTCGGCCTGGAGTGGTTTTTCGCGCCATTTGTTCAGGGCTGGGTCGAACAGGTCGGGCACAGAATCATTGCTTCTTAATTTTTTAAAAGTGTACCTGATGTGTAGTTGATCTTTATCTTCTCCAATAATATTTTCAATAATAAGGCTGTCGTTGTGGTACCCGGTAATAGTGAATGGCAGGTCTTTTTTCTGAGTAAAACCAACGTTGCCGATAATAAATTGTTTATTGGCATTATAGAGGAAATTACCCTCTGTATTTTTAATCTTTCCTTCATCGATCGTTAATGCGCCGGTTGGTTGAATATGGAAGATGGCCAGTTCAATCTTGTCTTTTAAAGGATTGATAACCGATTGCATGCGGGACCGGTATTTTTCATTGTTGCTGGCGGCCTTGACGTTAATGACCATCCAGTTTCCCATCAGGGAATCTTTATTGAAAAGAAAATTTGCTTCAGATTTGCTGTTATCTGATCCACAGGCTGCAAAGAACGATACTGCAACAAAGAGAATATAAAAGGGTCTCATGGGTTAGGCATTAACTGTTGGCGATAAAAATAGATAAAAAGCGTGAATGGTCAATGGTGAATGGTCAATAGAGCTTCACGCTTCAGGCTGCACGCGATCAATCTTGAGTCGGCAATCTTGAATCGGCAATCTTGAATCGGCAATCGGCAATAAGTTTTGGCGGCGCAAGATCGGTTGTTAATCTCTAATCGCGAGAGCTATTCACGATTCACGACAAATAGAAAAGGTCCCACTTTATCAGCGGGACCTTTTTGTATGATTAGTTACAATTGAACCTAAGTTCTTACACCAGCATGCGCAGTGGTTCTTCCAGCAGTCCTTGTAAGGTTTGCAGGAACGCAGCTCCAGAAGCCCCATCAACTACGCGATGGTCGCAGGTTAAGGTAACTTTCATGATGTTACCTATTTTGATTTGTCCATCCTTTACGATGGGAACCTGATTGATAGCGCCTATAGCCAGGATACATGAATCTGGTGGATTGATGATGGCGGTAAATTCTTCAATACCAAACATACCCAGGTTAGAGATCGTGAAGGTGCTGCCTTCCCAATCGCTGGGTTGTAGTTTTTTATCTTTTGCTTTCTTCGCGAAGTCTTTTACCTCGGAAGCAATGGTTGATAACGATTTCAGATCGGCGAAACGTACCACAGGTACCAGCAAGCCTTCTTCAACGGCTACAGCTACACCAATATTCACATGATGATTAACGCGAATGGTATCGCCCTGCCAGCTGCTGTTAACTTTAGGGTGTTGCTTCAACGCCAGCGCACAGGCTTTTAACACCATGTCGTTGAATGAGATCTTAACCGGAGAAATATCATTTAGTTTAGCTCTGCTCTCTACTGCTTTATCCATGTTTATTTCCATGGTAAGGTAAAATTCAGGAGCAGTGAATTTACTTTCAGACAGGCGCTTCGCAATCACTTTGCGCATTTGCGATACAGGTACATCTTCAAAGCTTACCTGACCAGCTACTGCAGGTGCTTTACCAGGCTGACCCGCTTTTTCTGCAGCCTGTCCGCCACCCGCAGCAGGAACGTAATTATCAATATCTCTTTTGATGATACGTCCGCCATCGCCGGAACCGGCTACTTTGGCAATATCAATACCTTTTTCGGAAGCTAATTTTTTGGCCAGGGGAGAAGCAACTACGCGACCATTTTCTGTGCTAGCAGCCGGAGCGGCTGTTGCAGTTTGTACATTGGCCGTTTGCGTTTGTGCAGCTGCTTCAGGTTGGCTTTTTTGAGCGGCAGGAGCACTTGTGCTGGTGGCGCCACCTTTGGCAGCAGCCACGATCTTTTCTACATCAACTTTCTTTTCATCGCCGATGATACACAACAGCGCATTCACGGGAACTTTATCACCTTTCTGCGCACCTATATATAATAATTTTCCTTCTTTATAGCTTTCCAGCTCCATGGTAGCCTTATCGGTTTCCACATCAGCCAGCAGATCGCCTTTTTTCACGGCGTCACCCACTTTTTTGTGCCATCCGGCAATTACGCCTTCTGTCATGGTATCGCTCAGGCGGGGCATCAGGATCACTTCCTGCATACTGGCCAGGTCGAGTGTTTCACCCGTGGGTTTTGCGGCTGGTTGTTCGGCTTTGGCTGGCTCAGGCGCTGCCGTTTTTGCAGGAGCAGCTGAAGCTGCGGCTTTTTGACCACCGCCACCGATGAGGGAGCTGATGTCTTCGCCCGGATTACCAATAATGGCCAGCAGATCATTTACCTGTAGTTTTCCCCCCTTTTCAATACCAATATGAAGCAGGGTGCCATCTTTATAACTTTCCAGTTCCATAGTGGCTTTGTCGGTTTCTACTTCTGCCAGTAAGTCGCCTTTCTTTACTTTGTCGCCTACCTTTTTATGCCAGGCCGCTATCACGCCTTCTGTCATGGTATCGCTCAGGCGGGGCATTAAGATCACTTCAGCCATAAATATTTCTTATTTGATATTTCTGATTTTTTCGATTTGAGTGGTCGAAATTACAGCAAAATGAGCAATTGTAAAACTGAAAAGCTGAAAGGCCCATGCTGCAAGCTATCCCGACTAGTCGGGACAGGCCACAAGCGTTACAGCCGAAAGTTCTGCTATCGTGGTTCAAAACGCCAGCGTCAATTCAGGAAGGTGCAGGATAGCAGGCGTATTCCGCAATTCCGCCAGCCGTTTTAGCCCCTGATTCCGGGAAACCGCAAACCGGTAACAAATATTAATCTAATCCCAGTTTCAGTTTACTCCTTAGTTCATTCACCAACGGGTATTGCTCAATAATTTTCATGTATTGCTCCTTTGTTGAAAGCGGACGCTCCGTTTGTACGAATCCGACCGGATTATCGGTAACGATAATGGTGAATAACAGTGTGCGATTATTGAATTTCGCCTGCATGTATTCTGATAGTTCGCGTCGTTCTCCCTCGATGAATTTTTGTTCCAGATTATTATTGCTAACGATCTCAAAAGAGTTCTCAGAAGTAATGACCAACTGGGCCATGTCGAACGACTGGGCAGCCGGGTTCTTATTATCCTTCAATCGTTGTGAGAAGTCGGCCCAATCCTGTTGTAGTTTTTCAAGCGTTAAAGGAATGGCCGGATTGGCAGTCCCTGCCGTTTTATTGGCAAACTTTTGCCGGATAGATTCCAGCGTACCTATCTTTGATGTTGGCGATTTTGAGTTGGTTGCCTGGGGTTGCCTTCCAGTAGATGACTGCGTTGAGGACGGTTGCGATATTTGTTGCTGTGACAACAAATAATTTTGTTCTTCTTCTTCTACACTAATGTTGTATTCGTCAGCCCCTGTATCAATGATCAGCCGTGCTTCATTATTAGGTTGTTGACTTACGCTCTCCGCTTTCTGACTTCCGACTTCTGACTTCTGACTTCCACTTTCCGACTTCCGACTTCCAACTTCTGTCTTCCGACTTCCTACCTCCGCCTTCTGACTTTTATCTTCTACCATGGCCAGTTTGCGAAAAGCTACCGGCTGTGCATTATCAACTACTTTTTTTTTACCAATTCCATCGCCCGTGGCGGCTAATTCAAGGGCCTGTTGCAGGTAGGTTAATTTAATAATGGCCAGTTCGGTATGTAGTCTTTTGTTACGGGCACCTTTGAAATTAATTTCTGCTTCGTTTAAAATATTCAGGGCGCTGATGAGATAGGCCACCGGCGTTTTTTTCCCGGTAGAAATGTATTTGTCT
>DASUVL010000694.1:0-5267 GCA_036379015.1 Niastella sp. | reverse complement strand
CAGTGGTAGGGGACAGGCTAACACAACTCCTGCCCGTACGTAACATGTTCAGGTATTGGGTGCCTTCTGCGATCGTATTACTGCATTCTGCTGCCATTAAAATAATTTCGCTCAGTCTTATCAGCGGCATCATATTAGGGCCGGGACTATACGTGGTAACACCAAATTTTACATGGGTAAGAAAGGTATTGGTGGTAGTGGTTAGTGACACCCATGCTTTGAGTCGTACATCGTTCTGGTCGTCGTACAGGGCCGTCTTCTTCTGCGGGTCATTGTTATTGTTATTAAAACTCAGCCGGTCCTTTGTCGCAACATCCGGTGAAAAGAAATTGGTGTAAATGTTTTGCCGGTTGAGGGTGTACAGCGAAAACATCACTTCCGTTGTAATTAAATGATCATAGTCGGCGGCTGTTGCAGGTGGCATGGAAAGCGGTGTTATCCCGATCTTGAAAATAGGCTTGGCCGGGTTAAGCACTGCTGTAAGGATCTGTTGTGCTTCCTGCAGGGCTTTTTCCTTATCCTGCTTCCAGAGATATGCCCGGGCCAGCAAAGCTTTTGCGGCGTAATAGTTAATGCGGTACTGCCGGTAATACATATCGTTGGCGCCATTGGGGTTGGCCCCATGCCGAACACCTTCTGTGATAATGGGGTCAGCATCTTTCAGCAAGGCAATGGCCTCGGTTAGATCATCGATCACATGTTTCATGATCTCTTCGGAACTTAATAAAGGTGATACCTCTGGCCGGGATGATGTATTATAGGGAATGCAGGGCTTGTCTTTATTTGCCTGGGAATAGATGGGGCCAAAAACCCGCAGCATATCCAGGTGCAGCATCGCTCTTAATGCAAACGCTTCGCCTTTTACCATACCGAAATACGTACCCGGTAAAAGTTCGTTGCTTGTTTCTCCACACTGCTCTATGATCACATTGCAGTTAATGATCAGTTCATATGATTTCTTCCACATGTTGTCAAACACAGTCATCATATTGGCTGAACTATAGGCAAGTGTGGCCTGATCGAAAAACCGGTGGGTTGAACTGGTTATATAATAATACGATGCCATAGCATCGAGGCTCGACACGCTCATGTGCTCACCATAGATGGCGGCATTGGTCATTTCCACATACACGCCGTTCAACGCATTCAGGTAGCCTTTCGTGGTAGAGAACAGTTGGTCTTCTGCAAGCCGGTCGCTCGGCTTCACGTCGATCCATTTTTTACATGATCCCATCAGTAGGACCGGTAACAGGCAAATGGAAACTATCTTTATTTTCATCTAATATTGTTTAGACTGTTATCAATTAAAACCGTACGCCCACAGAGAAGGATACTGACCGCGCAAATGGATAGTCAATTCCCCGTTCATTCTGCACCGTAGATAATCTGAAGATGTCATTCATATAAGCTTTGCAGGTTACTGACGAGGCTTTTATCGTCTTCAGCCAGCGGGCGGTGGAATTTTCATAGCCTACAGAAATTGATTCGCCGGCCAGGATATTGTTGTCTTCTACAAAGCGCGATGACATGGGATTCGCTCTTGTTTCGGTAATGGCTTTGAACCGGGCATTATCACCGGGTTTCTTCCATCGATCGGTCAGGGCACGCTTGTCCTGGTTTCGTCCTACAAGCTGAATAGGAATATTTTCTACTTTTTCATACAGGGTCTGCATGAATATTTGTCCGCCAACACGGTAACGAAGCTGGACGCTGGCTGAAAACCCTTTGTAGGAAACAGAAGTACCGATAATACCTTCCAGGTCAGGATCGCTGTTGCCTACCATGACTTCGTCGGCATAATTGTGTATAAATGTTTGGTTGCCATCTTTATTAAGGAATACCTCCCGGCCTGTTGCAGGATCAATGCCGAGGGAACGAACCGCCCATAGATCGGAAGGGCTTGCGCCATCGTAATAGCGATTCATATTTACCCCTTTGTTCTTTTCGTTGAAGTTGCTAAGTGCATTGCCGAAGTTGATGTATTTGGAACGGAGCCGGCGCGCATTCCCGTTAACCATCCAGGTTAATGCCTTGCGTTGTATGATGGTATAGTTGGCTGCAACAGTAAAACCTTTCTGTTCCAAACCACCCAGGTTATCTGTAGTAGTAGAGGTGCCGGAAGAGGAAGGCAGCACTACAAACACCAGCAATGGATCGGTTGATTTAACGAAATAGTCAGCATTGATCCGCAAGCGGTTATTCAGCGTTTGCAGGTCCAACCCCATGTTCCGGTCAATCGTTTTCTGCCATTTCAAAGCAGGATTACCGTGATTGGTTACAATCACACTTGGCCCGAAGGGATTGCGGTTCTCATTGTTGTACCGGTATACTCTTGTAGATACATAATCGCTGAAATTCTGGTTGCCCGGATTTCCGATGGAGGCACGGATGCGCAGACTGTTCATCCAGTCAAAAGAAGCATTTTGGAAAAACGCTTCTTTATGAATGTTCCAGGCCAGGCCCATTGACCAAATGGTGGTAAACTGCCGGTTGGCGCCAAATACGGAAGCTCCGTCTGAACGCACCGTTGCATCTATCAGAAAACGTTCATCATAAGCGTACCCTGTATTCAGAAAGAAGCTGGCGCTACGGCGCATCGATTCGCGGTGGATTGGCCGGCTATCTGAATAATCAAAACCAAAGGCCGCATTGGGAAAATCATCGCCCGTATAGCCGCGTACCTGGTATGAGCTGGCTAATGATGAAACCTGGTTGAAGCGCATACCCGCCACCACATTCAGCATATGTTTTTGTGCCAGCAGCTTTCCGTAGGTAAGCGTAAAGTCGCCATCATAGTTCATCTGGCGGTCATTGTACTCACTGAAGGTTCCCTGCTTCAACGGATCTGTATTGGCAAATTCCGAATTGAATGGTGATCTGAATATTTCTTCGCGCATGGCGATGCGGTTAATGCCCACACGGGCGCGTGCCCGCAGGTCATTCAATACGCGGTATTCGATCTCGAAGTTATTGGTGAACCCCTGCGATTCGCTTTTATTCACATTGTTGTTGTGCAGATCGTATAATGGGTTGTAGTAGATTTCAGTTCCTCTTGTTGTAACTAAACCGCCATAGGTATAGGATTCCACCACCTTATCAATGGTGCCCTGGGCATTGTATTTGCGCCAATAGGGATTGGCCCTGGAAAATTGCGAAAAGGCCACCGTTTCCCGCGTTGTATTTACAATATCGATACTCAACGAATTGGTTGCAGACAAGCGTCCTTTGCGGTAGATGAGGCGAAAGTTGCCATTGGTGAGTTTACGGCCCGACCCTTTCATGACGCCCTGGTTTTCACCAAAGGCCAGTGTTACGCCGTAACGCAGGTTGGCGTCGCCGCCTTCGGCAAATAAGGTATGCCGTTGGTTAAAGGCAGAACGCAAAGGCTCGTTCATCCAGTAAGAATTTACGCCGCGTCTTACCTCCGCCAGTCTTGTATTATATTTTGTATCTGCATCATCTGTGACGAAGCTGCCGTCTGGATATAAAGAACCCAGGTAGCCGGTTAGTTTTTCAAACTCCAGTTTTTCTTCGGAATTCATGAGATTATAATCACTCAGGTCGGCAAAACTATAGGTAGTATTGAGGTTATAGTTCAATCGCAGGCGACCAGGGGTAGGGCGTTTGGTTTCTACTACTACCACACCGTTGGCAGCCTTTGAGCCATAGATGGCGGTTGCTGCCGCATCTTTCAGCAGGGTAATGCTTTCAATACGGTCCATGCTGATATCGCTGATGACCTGCAGGGTACTTTCAAAACCATCCAGGATAAATAAAGGTTGATTGGGATTGGTGCCATATTGTTCCGTTAACCCGATCACACTGCTCTTGCCTCTTATCTCTATGTCGGGTAACCGGTTGGGGTCAGCACCAAAAGTTGTATTTTCTATGATGGCAAAGGAGGGGTCCAACGTTTTCAATGCCTGCAGTGGACTTTGGTTGCTCACCATTTTCAGTTCTTTGGCTGTAAACGTGGTGGAAGAACCGGTGAAGCTTTCTTTTTTACGCTGGTAGATCCCTGTTACCACCTGGTCTTTCATGGCGGTAGCGACCTGGCTCATTTTGACCGTAAGCTTATCACTGGCTCTTACCCGCATTTCCATTTGTTCGTGGCCCACAGCGGAAATAACAAGGATCTCTCCGGTAGCAGCGCGAATGACAAATGCGCCTTTTGCGTCGGTAGAAGTGCCTCTGAACAGGCCTTTAACCAGTACACTGGCGCCAACAAGCGGCTCGCCGGATTCAGACATTACTACACCCGTAATAACGCGTGTGCTGTCTCCAGGGGAAATATCCTGCTTTGGTATTTCCTGCACGGGCGTTTCTGCAACCAGTTTGCGGGAAAGGAAAATGGTCTTGCCCTCGATGCGGTAATTCACCGGCTGATCTTTCAGTACCGCCTGTAAAAATTCGCCGAGCGGCATGTTTTGCGCCGAAATGGTTACGGGCTTTGTGTTGGCCAACAATTGCTTGTTGTAGAAGAATACAAAACCTGTTTGTTGCTCTACCGCTGTAAACACGTTTTTCAGCGAAAGCGCTTTTGCCGACAGGGTTACCTGTTGCGAGAAGGAATTTGCCGTAACGGTTAGCGTGGCGGCAAAAAGAAAAAAGGTTAACATTCTCATAGCTTTACTCATTGAAGCTGTGAGCAGTGAAAAAGTGCCGGGGTATTTTCCCGGTATTGATATCCCCGGGAGGCGCCGGTTACATGCCGCACGCGGGCATGGTTGGGCGAACAAAAAAGGCACGTCACACTGATCACAAGTAGCAGTTTTGGGCATACTTTTGTTACAGTTTGGTTGGTTAAAAAATGCTTACAGAGCGTTTAGATCGACCGCTACTCGCCGAAGGTGCTTCCAACACCTTCGGTTTTTGCTTTATGGCTAATTCATGACTATTCTATTGTTTGGCTTTTTTTGCCTTTAATTATCACATTAGCACATTAGCATATTATCACATTACGTCACGGTAACACAATCAGCTTACGGCCTTCCAGTCTGACGTGTACATCCATTCCCTGCAGGGACTTTAGTAATCCGTTCAGGCTAACATCGTTGCTCATTTTGCCACCGAACCGGATATCGGGAACGCCTTTTTCGTACACTACTTCTATATCGTACCAGCGCTCAATCTGCCGCATCACTTCTTCCAATCTGGCATCTTCGAAATTGAAGAAGCCGCTTTTCCAGGCCATTACCGCGTCGAGGTCCACGTTATCGTGAATGGTCAATTGTGAATGGTGAATAACAGCTTGTTGGCCGGGTTTT
>DASUVL010000693.1:0-10142 GCA_036379015.1 Niastella sp. | reverse complement strand
GTCTCACAATACAGCAGATAAGCATCATCTTCGAGGGGAGGGTGCCGGCGATTTTTTAAAAATTTTTCCCCCGCTCTCCTGGCCCATGGGCCAGGAGAGCGGGGGAATGCCAACCCTGACACAGTTTAAATTACACTCCCTAATTCAAACCACTTCTAGTTAAACGAAACGTGAATTTTTTTTAATTCAAAGTCCATTTCATTAAAAAGATTGTCAATTCCATTTAATTCAAATCACTTTTAATTGAACGAAAAGTTCTTTCTTTTTAATTGAAAGGACTTCCAATTGAAAAGAATGTCGATTCCATTTAATTCAAATCACTTTTAATTAAATTAAAAGTCAATTGCCTGCCTTATCACAACCGGTCTTAAATATCCCTCAAGAATTTGACCTGGCCCGAATTGCTCTGAACGTACAAGGGAGTGACCGCGCCTGCCAAGGCCTGGCGGGCAAGGCACAACAGACGGGGATAGTAGTGCTATAGCTAAGTATATAAAAAAATTAGCATTGCCGTTTGGCAATGCTATTATAATAAGGTGTATCAGTAATTATTTGGAAACCTGGAATTTGCCTGAATCGATTACTTTGCCGTTCTTATCTTTTAACTGGAAGATATAGATACCGCGATAGAAGTCGTTGAGATTTACTATAGTTTTAGGCGTAACGTTAGTTATTTCCTGTACTTTTTTGCCGATAAAATTAAATATCTGCAGGTTGAAAGACTTATCGTATCCGCGTTGAAAGTCGAATGTGATAATGGAAGTAGCTGGGTTAGGGTAAAACTTTACAATGGTAGGCGCAGGGTCATCTCCGGGATTTCGATCCTGGCTTTTCGATTGTAATGACAATAAAAGGATAGTGGACAATGCGTAAAAAATCTTCATGCACGATGATATTTTACAGTTATTGCTCAAGATATTTCCTTTTGATCAAATTTACAACTCCTTTAGCAATAAACGTGCTTTTAATAGGGGAATCCCTGTATAATTTTGTACACAGCAGGTATTTTAATACTATTTTAATTGATCTATATCAAGCGATTGCGGACAAGCTCGCCTGTATGGCTTCAAAATCAGGAAAATCTCCGGCTTTCTCCAACACTTGTGCATAACGGATAATACCTTCCCGGTCTATCACAAAAGATGCTCTTTTTGATACGCCTTTCATATGATAACTAAACTCCTCGTATAAGGCATTATAAAGTTTAGAAACCTCTTTATTGAAATCGCTCAGCAGCGGAAAATTCAACCCCTGTTCTTCCTTAAACTTCGCCAGTGTATACAGGGAATCTACACTAATGCCCAATACCTGGGCATCGATATTATTAAATAAATTGATATTATCGCGTACATAACAAAGTTCTTTGGTACAAACGCTGGTAAAGGCGAGCGGGAAGAACAGCAGTACTACCTTTTTGCCGGTAAAGTCGTGCAGACTAACGGGATTTTTTGCGGAATCGAATAAGGTAAAATCAGGAGCCTTTTGATTAGTTTGATTCATATGATAAGCTAGTAAAAAATGTGATAATTCGATAATGAAAACAAAATGCAAATTAGGTATTTATCCTATACTGTATGATGTAGCTTGCTTTAGTTTGAGCTTTGTGAATAGGCGTTCAGTTGCACAGAGTGCATTATCAAATTAGCTAATTATCACATTATCACATTTGAATCATGCGTCCTTTGTGAGAAATATTGTCACCTCAGTTTGTCGCTAAAGAAAGAATATTCTTCTGTAGTTCAATGTATCTTTTGTAAAATCTCCTCAATGGTTCGTATTGGGGATCACGGAACGAAAGGTCCGCTAAACCGTTGCCTACCGTTACATATTGTATCAGCATGTCGTGGTCGAAGAAGAACACTTCTCCATGCTTGATCTCATCTTCATAGTAGGATAGAAAATCTGTTTCGTACAATTCCATACAGATCAGCCGTCCCCTGTTCATATAATAGGTTTCGGTATACTCCAGTGAATCAACCCGGTAGCGAACTTCAAAAACTATAATGTTACGGTTGTGAACGGTGTAGTACCAGGTTTCTTTCAGTGGTTCGTCTTTGCGCAATATTTTATTCAGGTAAAAAGTGCGTTGCGATTTAAGAGAAAGACTATCTGTTTCATGAATCACCTGGTCGATGTTCGTTCGCCAGTCATACCTGCTTTGTGTATACGCACTTGAGGAAATAGCGAAGGCAACAATGGTAATCACCATTGATAAATACAGTCCGTTTGGTTGGTGCGGACGGCGGTAGGTCTGTATCGCTGCCGGGATTCTCATGTTTATTAAATTTAAGATTTTATCAGCGAATTAAAAATACCAAACACGAAAAAAAACTTCTTTGTGGAATAGTTTTCCAGGGCGGGAAAATAAGGGCGGAAGCAGGCCGGTAAAAAGGAATGGGTTCGAAAGGAGGATAACGGTATAGCGGTATTAACCTATATTACAATAAGTGTACCCGGCAATGGGTTTTGTACTGTTTTGTTACAGGAATTTCTACATTTTCAACAAACGATTGCGTATATATTTTGTCCACCCGTTTATTATATTTGAGGGAAGAGCTTCATAATCACGGCGATTGAAATCACATTACCTGAGTATCTGAGTGCTGTAAAATAATTGACCGCAAGGCTGTGGTAACCATCTTTACCCAAATGAGTGATGTCTTATGCAAAACCAATGGCTTATTGTTTACCGCTTATGCGAATACCCTGTAAGCTCATTAATTGTATTTGAACCACTTAATAATTGCATAACATTGGTTGGCTTTCTTTGTGATGATTTATAAAGTATGGACCTCCCTTTAAACGATACGGCATTTTGGGAATTAACCGTTCAGGAGCAGGAAGTTACCTTACCTGTAACCCTGGCAGTGGATACCAGTGCGGATCTGTCGCAAAAATTCAATCGTATATTTTTTGCTACAAAAGACCGGTTGTATCATTTTGTAAGGAAGCTAACCCAATGTGAAACGGATGCCAAAGACATCATCCAGAACTGTTACACGCAACTTTGGCAAAAGATAGCCACCGTAGATGATACCCGCGATGTATTACCCCTGTTATTCACCTATTCGCGTAATCTGGTTATCGACCATTTGCGCAAAAAGGCCAGGCAGCGCCAGTTGATCGATCAGTTGCAACAAGATAGCGCACCGTCCAATGCCATTCCGCAAGCCGAACAATTGATCCAATTCAAAGAGCGGTTACAACAATTGCAATCAACCATAGATCTGTTACCCGCCAAACGAAAAGAGATCTTCACCCTGGTTAAGCAGGAGGGATTTTCGCATAAAAAAGTAGCCAGCCAATTGGGGATTTCTCCCGCCACCGTTGAAAAGCAGATTGGGTTGTCATTAAAATTTCTGCGAGATAGGTTTCAAACTGATTTTTAACAGGCAATGGTTGTTTTAGGTTGCAGTTTATGGTTTTGGGTTTGAGGTTTGTGGTTGATCCTCAATTTGTAAATCACTACTAAGTAATAAGCCGTCTCAAAACCCAGGCCACGGCTTCTCCAAAACCTTTCAGGAGTTTCGATTTGCAGATAACAACAAACTATAAACAACAAACCACAAATCAACGATTCCCCAACAGCAAACCAAACAATTTTTTTTGAACATCTTACCGGTTCTTTCCTTTTCATACGTGATATAGGCAAATACGGCAGTACAGCCACTTGCAATGGATAAACTATTACTGGAAAAATTTATTAAGGGCGAATGCACGGCGGAAGAAGTTGCACAGGTAGAGCAATGGCTGCACCAGCATCCTGACAAGTTGGATGAATACCTGATGGGTATATGGAATGAACCCATACGGGAGGCCATGCCGCCGGCCATGGAACAGGCCATATTAAACGAAGCTGCGGCCTGGCCAGGTTACCAGCAAAATACTCCACAGCGCAAAACAACTATCCATCGTTGGTTATATTGGTCAGCCGCAGCAGCCATTATCATTGGTATTGCCGGCTGGTGGTTTTTCCGGCAACCCGATTCGCCAACGCAATTGGCGCACCAACAAGTGATAATAACCGCTCCCGCCGGTGAAGCGATGCGTTATGTGTTACCCGATAAAAGTGTGGTTTGGTTGAAAGCAAACGCCCGCCTGCAGGTAGATACACAGGTTTATAATCACCCCAACCGAACCGTAGCACTGGTAAAGGGCGAAGCGTTTTTTGAAGTGCAGAAAGATACTGCCCATCCTTTTATAGTACAGAACGAATTGGTGCAAACCCGGGTATTGGGTACTTCTTTCAGTGTGCAGGCAGGTTCGCCGGGTGGCGCGATACTGGTTACTGTGGCTACCGGTAAAGTAGCCGTGAGCTATCATAATAAGGAGTTGGAAGTATTGCTGCCCGGCAAACAGATCAGTGTTCAATCAAAAACAGGCGCCTTCACAAAAAACACGGTACCGGTATGGTTGGCCTCATTATGGAAAGAAACCGGACTGCAACTGACCAATGCGCCTTTTGCTGAACTACAGTTGGCTATGGAGAAATTGTATGGGATCAGCCTGCAAACAAACAGCCGGGCAGTAAAAACGGAGCACTACAACATCCGGTTAAACAGGAATACACCTGTACAGGAAGTGATACCGGTACTCGCTTTATTAAATAAACACCAATATAAAAAAATGAATAATACCACCTGGTTATTATACTAGAACCCATGCATTGGTGCTATCACTACCTGACCTGTCAGCCAGGTGGCGCTATAAAAGCAACAGGACACAGGATTAGGCCCCTGTATCCTGTAAATGGTAGCAAATATTTACTACTAAAAAAACAAGTCTCGAAATTATGAAAAAAAAGACTCCTGAACAGTACTGTCCAGGTCGCCGGAACTTACTGCTCACATTGGTATTTTGTATGGTATTTAGTGCAACCGGTTACGCGCAAACAATATTGCAAACAAGGGTAACCATTTCATTCAGTGATCAGTCGCTGGATAAAGTACTGCAACAGTTGCAGAAAAAAACGGGCATCAACTTCGCTTACACGCAGAGCGATGTGCAATCGTTTCAGGTACAACAGATGTCCTTTACCAATGAACCGTTGGAAAATGTATGTAAAGAAATTTTTAAGAACACGTCCCTGTCCTACAAGGAATTCAGCGGTTATATTGTAATAACCCGCAGTGCGCCGGTACAAAGCGAAAAAAAGCAAGCCGGAATACTGATCACCGGTACAATTACCGATGCCGAATCAAAGGAGGGACTGGGCGGGGTTAACGTGCTGGTACAGCGCACCATGAAAGGAGTAATAAGCAAGAGCGATGGCTCTTTTTCCATTGAAGCGCAAGCAGGGGATAATTTACTTTTTACCTACATTGGTTACGAGTCGGTGCAGGAGAAGGTGGGTCCTATCACAAACCTGGCCATTGCCTTGAAATCTTCCGGCGCCATGGGTGAAGTAGTGGTATTGGGTTTTGGCCAAACGCAAAAGAAGATAGCCCAAACAGGCGCCGTTGCTTCCATTACTACCAAAGAGATCAAGCAAAGTCCGGCCGCGAATATAGCGAACGCTTTAACCGGGCGGTTGCCAGGTTTAATTTCGGTTCAGCGGTCGGGTGAACCAGGTGCAGATGCTCCTGAGCTATATATCAGGGGAAGGGCTACATTGAATGAAAATGATCCGCTGGTAACGATCGATGGGGTAGAAAAAGATCCCCGCCTTATGGATTTGTCGGCCCTCGATCCGAATGAAGTAGAAAGTGTGACTATCCTGAAAGATGCGTCGGCAACTGCTTTATATGGTGTGAAGGGCGCGAATGGCGTAATTATCATAAAAACGCGGCGCGGCACCGAAGGTAAACCAAGGATCAATACGAGTGTACAAACTTCCATTCAGTCGGCAACCCGTATTCCAAAATATCTCGACTCTTATCATTTTGCGTTGCTGGCCAATGAAGCCTATCTGAATGATAATCCCAATGGGCAGTTGATCCCTTATTCGGCAGAAGCATTGAAAGCCTATGAATCGGGTTCTGACCCTTATAAATATCCCAATGTAAACTGGATGAAGGAAATGCTGAAGCCGGCACAAATGACAAGGGCCGATTTCAATATCAGTGGCGGTTCACCCCAGGTTAAATATTTCGTGAATGCGGGATATACCCAGCAGAACGGTTTGTATAAAGCGGAGAAAAATGATCAGTACGACGCTGACCTGAAATATCGCAGGTATAACTTTCGCTCGAACATTGATATAGACTTTGACAAGGATTTTTCTGTAGGCCTCAGTTTGTTTGGCTCCATTGAAAACCAGAATGCACCGAATGTTAATACAGATGATATTTTTAATTATCTGGGGAAAACGCCGCCTAATGCCTACCCCATACAATATCCGAACGGATTTTATGGAGGCGCTACCCGCGGCAACCCGTTTGCCCTGGTAAATACAACCGGCTACAGACAGCACTTTAATTCTGCCTTATCAGGTATGTTTACTGCCACCAGGAAGCTCGATTTTATTACCCGCGGCCTGTTTGTAAAAGGAAATTATTCTTTTGATGGATATTCCAAAGGTACCCTCACACGCAGCAAGGAAGTGAGAACTGCAACTTATAAAGGGAATGGTGATTATTATGATACCGCGAGTTATTCCTTCACCGGTTCCGATGCTCCATTAAAAGCGCCTGACAGCAATTTTACCCAAAGCCGGAGCACCTGGCTGGACCTCTCTATAAACTATGACCGCACATTTGGTGCGCACAATATAACGGGCTTATTGCTGGTGAACCGGCAGCAAAAAGTGTTGGGTGGAACTATTCCCTACGTATCACAAGGCCTGGTATCGAGGATCACCTGGAATTTGAACAATAAATATTTTGCTGAATTCAATGCGGGTTTTAATGGAACTGACAACTTCGCTAAAAATAAACGGTATGGCTTTTTCCCCGCCGGCTCTGTAGGCTGGGTAGTTTCAAAAGAGGCTTTTCTGCAAAATAACTCCGTAATTGATTTTCTGAAACTAAGAGCTTCTTATGGTTTAACAGGGAACGACAAGTTGGGCAAAAGACGCTGGCTATTTATTTCAGAAAATGTCAATGGCGGCGGATACAGTTTTGGCACCGATAATTTAACCAACATCGTCGGCAGACAGGAAGGCGCCATGGCCAACCCCGATGTTACCTGGGAAAAAGCGCGTAAGATGAATATTGGCATGGAAGTGAAGTTATGGAGTAGCCTGTTGAATGTTACAGTTGATGTATTTCGCGAAAAACGCAATGATATCCTGATAACCCGTGGTATCATTCCTGATATTTTAGGCGTTAGCCAGTTAAATCTTACTCCGGCCAACATGGGGGTCATTGTGAACCGGGGTGTTGAAATGGAATTAACCCATCAAAACCGGGTAGGGAATGTTATGTATTCCCTGCGCGCCAACGGTTCTTTCGCGCGGAACAAAGTACTTTTTAAAGATGAGATCAGTTATCCTTATGATTACCTCAGGGAAACCGGTCAGCAGATCAAACAGTTCTTCGGACTTACGGCTATTGGCTTTTTTAACAGTAAAGAAGAGATTCAAAACAGTCCCCGCCAGTTTGGTAACCTGATACCGGGTGATATTAAGTATAAAGACCTGAATGGAGATGGTGTTATCGATAACAACGATAAAGGTCCGATTGGAAAAAGCGACGTGCCTGAATTTTTATATGGCCTCTCGGGGAATATCAGCTGGAAAAATTTTGATCTCAGTGTGTTGTTCCAGGGAGCAGGCAATTACAGTGTACGCTTTAGTCACGAAGGCGCCTGGGAGTTTTATAACGGCGCGAAAGTAATGGAACAACACCTGGGCCGGTGGACACCCGAAACGGCGGCAACAGCAACCTATCCTGCCTTGCATTACGCACAAAACACCAACAATCACCAGGAACGGTCTTCTTTCTTCCTGAAAGACGCTACTTATATCCGGTTAAAAAATGTAGAGATCGGTTATACATTCAAAAAGCTACGTATTGCAAAAAATACTGCGCTGGCTTCTTTACGCATCTATGCTAACGGTATGAACCTGTACACCTGGGATAAAATGGGTAATGGCAATTTTGATCCGGAAGCGCCCAGTGGTAAAGGTTTCTTTTATCCGCAACTGCGGGTTGTGAATTTTGGCATCTCTACCGATTTCTAAAGCGGCAAACGTGAAACGGCAAACGTGAAAAGATACCGTAATGCGGGATGACCGATTCACCATTGACCATTCACCATTCTCGATTACATACATATAACTACTATGCGATATAAAAACATATTTAAAGTAACTGCCTGTATAGCCCTGATAAGCCTGGCAACAGCTTGTAAAAAAGTAAATTCCTACCTCGATAAGGCAGAATCGGGTGGCATAACCGATGAAGAATTATTTAATAGTTATGTGCAAACAGATGCCTTTCTGGCAAACATATATAGCACTGGTATTAGCGCGGGCGACTGGATGCCTGTTTATTCTTTTACGTATGCAGCAGCCTGTGATGAGGCCAAATGCCCTTATCCCTTTACCTATAGCACCATTAATTTCACCAACGGCCTGATTTCGCCTACTAATAATCCCATTGATATCTGGGCGAAGTCGTACCAGAATATCAGGAAAGCAAACATTTTTTTACAGCATATCGATGCTTTGCCCGTTAGTGGTGCAAATGAGGAAACGGGTAAGTTTAGAATGAAAGGCGAAGCTTTGTTTTTGCGCGCCTTTTTTTATCAGGAGTTATATAAGCGCTATGGGGCTGTTCCTCTCCTGGATAAACCACTCAGTATTGATGAAGATCTGCAGTTGCCGCGTAATACCGAGGAAGAGGTGGTTGAATTTATTGTTAAGGATTGTGATGCTGCTGCTGAATTATTGCCTGCTACCCATAGTGCTGTAAATCTGGGCCGGGCGCCTAAAGGAGCAGCGTTGCTCTTGAAATCGCGCGTGCTTTTATACGCAGCCAGTCTTTTGCACAATCCGGAGAACAAACCGGAGAAA
The DNA here is from genome assembly GCA_036379015.1 of Niastella sp. Classification (GTDB taxonomy): domain Bacteria; phylum Bacteroidota; class Bacteroidia; order Chitinophagales; family Chitinophagaceae; genus Niastella. The sequence goes on along the minus strand of DASUVL010000693.1, from coordinate 1,186 downwards.
TGGCAACGCGCTGCTGATGCTGCCAAAGCTGTGATAGATATGAATGTGTACCGCCTGGATGATAATTATAAAACCCTGTTCCATACCCGAACATCGCCGGAAGTGATATTCCAAAGCACTGTTAATCAGGTTTGGAAGGTGGTTGATAACGATTGGGTACGCCACACTGAACCACCCAGTCAGGGTGGGGGGTGGGGAAACCTGCAGCCCTTACAGAACCTGGTTGATGAATATGAAATGAAGAATACTGGTAAATACATCACTGATCCAACATCGGGCTACAATGCTGCCAAACCTTATGTTGGCCGCGATCCCCGTTTTTATCAGTCTATCATTTACGATAGTTGCAAATGGGCGGGCGCAACGATTAATACCTATGTTGGCAGCGGCGTAGATGGATTGAATTACAATAATAATGCAGCTGCTACAAAAACCGGTTATTATGTGGCTAAGCTGTTAGATGAAAATGCCACACTGATCACTTCGTACAAGCCGGGCAGTCATTATTGGGTGTTTATGCGATATGCGGAAGTGTTGCTGAATTATGCAGAAGCGAAGAACGAGGCATTGGGTGCTCCTGATCAAACGGTATATGAAGCGGTGAACCAGATACGCGCCCGAAAAAATGTAGATATGCCGGCACTACCCACCGGCTTGTCAAAAGTTGAAATGCGGCAGCGTGTACGGCATGAGCGCAGGATTGAACTGGCGTTTGAAACCCATCGTTTCTGGGATCTGCGCAGATGGCGCATCGGTACCCAGGAAGGAACGGTAGCTTATGGAATGCGTATTACTAAAAGTGGTACTGTTTATTCCTATGAAAAATTTCTGCTGGAGAACCGGGTTTACCGACCCGCATTTGATCTGTTCCCCATACCGCAAACCGAAAGAGAAAAGAATCAGGCATTAACCCAAAACCAGGGGTATTGAAACTTAAATCATCAGTCATGAAACGTACTTTTTATATCTCTGCTTTTATATTAACAGGATGGTTAATCGCCTGCAAAAAGAAGTTGATTGATAATACCGCTCAATATTCAAAAATATACATGCCGCAGGCCATCGATTATCCGGCCGTGCGCTCATTAGTGATGACCGACACCTTGCAATACATAGTTTTTGGTGCAGCGTTTGGAGGCGTTGACGATCAATCGCAATGGGTCAATGTGCAGTTTGCCTTAAATTC
>DASUVL010000692.1:0-8661 GCA_036379015.1 Niastella sp. | reverse complement strand
ATATCACCGGCCAGCCTTCTTTCCATTGTACCGGCGCCATAAAAGTTTCCCGGCCGGTATTGTAATAATCTCCTGTATACGGGCGGCAACCGAGAAATACGGCATACCAGTTGCCATCGGGGGCAATCACCATATCGGCGTGACCGGTAGAGGTGACAGGCCGTTTTCTGTGGACGTCTAAATGCCGTTGTGTAAGAATGGGATTGCCTTTGTAGGATTCATAAGGCCCTTCCACCTTTTTGCTTCTGAAAATAACGGCTGAATGATTATATTCTGTACCGCCTTCTGCACATAACAGGTAATAGTAGTTATTGTATTTATAAATGTGCGGCCCTTCTATCCAGATCGGTTTTTGTGTAATATCGGTTCCGCCATTTACCAGTATCTTTTCTTCCCCTTTTGTTTGCATCGTGTTTAGGTCCAGCTCGTACATCCTTATGGTGCGATGGCCTTCATACTGGGGTTTATTATCTGGTGCATTACTGTTATAAACTATGTATACTTTTCCGTTGTCTTCAAAAAATAAGGAAGGATCAATACCATTGACTGCCGGTAGGTATACCGGATTGCTCCATGAGCCTTTAGGATTCTTTGTGGTAATAATGAAATTACCGCCTTTATCTACATTCGTGCAGGTAATATAGAACGTGCCTTTATTAAACCGGATAGCCGGTGCAAACAATCCCCGCGATACCCCTGCCCCATCCAGGTCCAGTTGTTCGGGCCGGTTCATGGCAAAACCCAACTGTTCCCAGTTTGCCAGATCTTTACTGTGAAATACCGGTAACCCGGGATAGTATGCAAAGGTTGAATTGACCAGGTAATAATCATTGCCGGCGCGGCAAATGGAAGGATCGGGATAGAAGCCGGCTAATATTGGGTTGCTAACCTTTGCTGTTTGCGCCAGAGCGTGTAGGCTGATGACCAGGGTTGCTAGGAAGAATATTCTTTTCATGGCGAATCGTGGTAGGTTGAATGCTAATGTACGATTTCTGATTTTTAGATTTTGAGATTTTGTTTAGTTCAACTCCCAAACAAATGTCGAAAGTCTGAAATCTGTAATTCCAAAATTTTAGATTTCTCGTAGTACAATTGCTGATAACTATTGAAATCCCTAAATCTCGAAATCAGAAATACAAAAAAACCTGTCAGGCCAGGGCACGATTAAGCACCCTGACCTGACAGGTTACAGAAACGGTTCTCATTTCAATTGCAGCCCGGTTAAAAATTCGGTATACGCCTGCTTTTTGTTGTATTGCTCATCCCACAACAGCGGATAATCTTTTGTATGATACGGTTGCCGGTTACGCAACCACGAGTCGGCATCACCCACGCCCCATACCGTTATACCATAACGTTGCGCTTCGGGGACATTACGGATATATGACTCCGCCACATATTTGTATTTGGCAGCCTGTTGCGGCAGCATGGTAGGCGACAATACAAAGTTGGCAGTTTCAGGGTTGTTTTGGTCGCCCAGGTTCACACTAATATCCAGTTCCGTTATTCTTACCAGCAAAGCCAGCTGGGCCATTTTCAGTAAAGCATTGTCAATGGCTGTGTTAGATACCAGGTAGGTCATATGCATTTGCAAACCTACGCCGTGAATGGGCACTCCGGCTGCTTTCAGCCTTATGACCAGCGCGATCAGGCTATCTAATTTGCGGGCATTGGTTTCATGTGCGTAATCGTTCAGGAATAATTTGGCGGTTGGGTCGGCTGCATATGCATAGCGGAAGGCTTTGGCGATCATGCTGTCGCCATTGGCTTTCTTCTTCTTTGATGCATCCCGGTCGCCCAGGTAATCGCCCCAATAGAAGGCATCGCTGACACTGGTGCCTGATCGTATGGCGCCGGTATCATCCAATGGCTCGTTCACAACATCCCAGGCGTGTACCTTGTCTTTATAACGGTTGACTGTAGTAGTAATAAAGCTTTTCAGTGCGGTATCTATCCGGTATTGTTGGTCGTTAAAGGTGGCTGCCGAGGTCGGCGGGTTGGCCAGGGTTACGCTTATGCTGTCGATGTAGTAGGTATTGGCCACCTTGCCCAGATCCAATACAATTTTCTTGCTGGCTTCATTTGAGGTGAATGTCCATTCATAGGGAGCCCAGCTTGTCGTGATCGTATAATTATTGGAATATTGTGCTAACGTACCGCCGCTGTTCGATAACCTGAACAGCCCCCCGGCGTTGGCAGCTTTGGCATAGAAGCGGACTTTATAGGCGGTCCCGGAAGTCAGGGCTATTGCATCGCTTTCTAACTGCACATCCCAATAATTTGCGGGTGGTACAGCAGGCGGAGGTGTTGCCGACACTAACGATCTGGAGCCTTCATACATTTGACCAGCTGCAGTGCCGGCGCTTACATAAGCAGCACCATTCAACACTTTCCAATTAGCAAAAGTATTGCCACTGCCTGCTTCAAAAGTACCGTTCGCGATCAAGCTTGGATTTGGAGTTGCATTGCCTACATTCACCAAAGAACGTAAATAGTTCCCGTTGTTATTCTGGAACCAGCACAGGGTGTGCCCATACACATCTAAACCGGCAGCTGTAGCCGCATTTACAAATCCATCGGCTTTTGTATAGTTGAAACTGCCGTTGTTCAGTACAATGGCGCCGTGCTTCATTACATAGCCCGCGGTTACATTGGCAAACTCCGATTTTATGATAGTTGAATAATTGCCGGCCGCAAGAAATTCTTCGTACCCCACGCCTACCCCTAACGGAAAAGGCGCTGCTGCCTTCAGGGTAAGGGACAGGTCGGCATCAATAGTGTCCGGATCGTTATTGATATCTTTCCGGCAGCCTGTAATGCAAAGCGCAGCCAGTACACCGGGTAATAATATGTTGAGCAATTTCATCTGATAATTTTTATTTGTTTTTTTGCCAGATGGACGATTCATTGTAATACTTTTTGTTGTTGATCTATCAATGACGTAGCCATCAGTTCTTTTCATAAGCAAATCGCACATTATCGATATTCGCTTCCATTGGATTGGTCTTATAACCACTGAAGTGGAATTTCACAGTGGTAATTTTAGAAGGTGTCGGATTGTTGGTACCGCCGCCATAGCTGTCTTTCATTTCTGTCAATGGAATGGCGATGGTATTCCAGCCCGAGCCGTTTATAGCAACAGTTTTTGCATAGTTGTTAGCGTTTGTGTTGCTGGTGGTTTCCTGAACAATTACCTGCAGCGAGGTAGCCGCTTTACCATTATTGTTTACATCAAATTTCAGAATGGTTTTTGCAGTTGTTGAGGTCATACCAAACGTTTGATCGGCTGTACTATTGGCGTAGGTAGAAATACCGCCATAGCCTGCTGTACCCGATTGGTTGGCTACTGCTTTAATAAAGTTGCCCGATGTAGGCTCTGGGTTAATATTGGCAACCGTTTTTGAAGTTATATCGCCGTAGGAATACCAGGAGTTGCCATTGGGGCTAAAACCAGCTCCGTCAAAATCAGCTATCAGGTAGGCTCTTTCGCCTACAGTAAGCAGACCGGCGCTATAGGCGGTGCCGCCTCCGGTTACAATAGAAAGCAAACCGGACGCGGCGCCTTTTGGTATCACTATTTTTGTTGTAAACCGGCTGGCTGAATCGATAATGATCGCTTTTTTGCTACCGATATAAACGCCTTCAATATTTAAAAGCATTTTACCCGTGATGGTTATTGTGTCTTCTGCCGGTGCATTACCAGGCGTAAAACTGCTGATCACCGGTGCGGGTTGCAACACGGTAAAGTCTACAGTTGATGTTTGTCCGGCCCGGTTGGTAATGGTGATCGCCTGGGGACCGTACCTTGCACTCGTTGGCACCGTGGTAAATATATCGGTTGAGGTATTGAACACCGAACTGAAGGAAGCATTTGTAGTATCAAACTTTATAGATACAATATCCTGTATATCAGTTCCACTGATGGTGATAAATGTTTCGGGCAATGCCGAAGCCGGACTAACCGATAAATTGCCGGGCGTATGATTGGAATCTTTTTTACATCCTGTATATAATGTAGTTGCCAGCAAACAAAGCACTGCGCAACTTAAAATATGTTTCTTCATATTGGCCAGATTTTTCTGTTTAATAATAAGCTACCGGTGTTTCAGCCAGTTTAGGATCAATGTCTATTTCTGATTGGGGTATCGGGAACAACAACATATTGGCCGTTACGGTGATCTTGTTTGAAATGACAGCGCCGTTACCACACCAGCCTTCAAACAATCCCCTTTCTGTATTACTTAATTTCAACAATGCCTTATCCTGTGGCAGGCGCAGGATATCGTACCAGTATTGCCCTTCAAATGCAAACTCCAATCTTCTTTCGCGTAGCAGATCGTCGGTGGTAATACTGGCAACCGGAATGCCACCCAATCCGGCCCGGGTACGTAACCGCAGGAATTGCATAATGGCCGTAGGGTCTGTTGTAGATGTGTTATTGCCTATCACCGCTTCTACATAGGTAAGCAGCACATCGGCATAACGGATCATATAAGTATTAATACCGGTAGACATATTATAAGCACCGCCGGTAGCTGCATTGTCTTCATAATTGCCAACAACATATTTTTTTACATTGCCGCCGGTCTTTGATTTGCAGCCAGTATAGGTATACCCGCCTTTTGCCTGCAGCAGTTCGGCATAATAATCATTGGCCCGCATGTAGGTGGGTTTCCGGCGCTGATCACCGGCAATGGAATCCCTTTGCAGATCGAGACTGGGTTTAAAGCTACCCCAACCATCTGTGCTGCCGGTGAGTTCCTGGCCATAAGGCGCACAATAGGCTTGTGTTACATTGCCTGTGCCATAGGCGCCATCGGCATTGCTGGCTACCCATTGCAGCGCAAAGATGGATTCCTTGTTATTATTGTTCCTGGTGTAAAAGAGTTCTTCAAATTTGTCCATTAAACCGTACCCATACGTGCTTTCGTTGCTGATCAGTTCCCAGGCCTTTGCTTTGGCATTGTCGAAGTCATCCTGCGTGAGGTATACTTTTGCCAATAATGCTTTGGCTGCACCTCTCGATACGCGGCCTTTTGAATTGGCTTTTATCGACAACTCGGTCTCTGCCAGTTTCAGATCATTTATGATAAACTTATATACGTCTGAAACAATATGCCGCGGGATCTGATAATCTTCCAGGTAATTATTGGCTTCTGTAACAATAGGAACAGCGCCATAATTTCTTACCAGATTGAAATAGGCAGCAGCGCGCATAAAGTGACATTCACCCATCGCGGTCCTTACAGTAGAATCGGGCAGTATTGCTGCATTTTTGGTGATATTAGTTATGATAGCATTGGCCTGTCCTATTACGGCATATAACGCTGCCCAGCCTTTTGAAAGGTATTCGTTCGATTGGGTAACGTTCATATTCTGAAACTGGATCATGGCGGCGTTGGCATCACCGGTTGAATTACCGGAATATACATCACCTATACTCATGCTATAGGTACAGTTAAAATTGAACCAGGGTGCGTTGTACAAAGCTGCTGTAGCTGCCTGTACTTCTCTTGTGGTTTTAAAATAATTGTCTACAGTATATTGTCCTTTCGGTGTTCCGTCAAAAAATGATTTTTTACAGGCCGTACCAAATACCGATACTGCCAGGGCAATTCCACACACACGTGTTATATTTTTGATAGTTGGCTTCATCGTTAATTTTTTTAGAATTCAACATTAATACCGCCGGTAATAGTTCTGGGAACCGGGTAACGGCCCAGATCTATGCCATTGAGAAATACATTTCCGTTAACGGGCCCTACCTCGGGGTCGTACCCTGAATAGTCGGTGAACGTATGCAGGTTTTGTACAGAAACGTATGCGCGTATCCTGGAGATGGCTTTAAACCGTCGTTGCAATAAAGGGGAAAAATTATATCCCAGGGTTATATTCTGAATGCGCAGGTAAGAACCATCTTCAATGAACCGGTTCGATATGCCCGTGTTCTCATTGGGATCGCCATTAGCATATCGAGGCATTGAGGTATTTGTGTTCTCAAATGTCCAGCGGTCTTTAACCGTTGCCATCTGGTTGCCCGATGTGGCAGTCATGCCTTCCCCCCAAACGCGGGTATAATTGAAAACATCATTACCGTACGAACCGGTTAAAAATATAGAAGCATCTAAGTTTTTATAACTGAAGTTATTGGTAAAGCCAAAAGTGAATTTGGGGTTGGGGTTACCAATGATAACGCGGTCGTCGCCATCTATAGCACCGCTTTTATCCTGGTCCTTGAACTGAATATCTCCCAGGTAAGTTCCGTTCCTGGGATTTCTGTCGTTGCCTGAACGGATGGCGGAAGCATATAACTGTTCAGGGGTTTGAAACAGTCCGGCCACTTCATAACCATAGAATAACCCTGCTGCTTCACCAACCACGGTGCGGGTAACAGGCGGGTTGCCATTCACTGATAATACCTGTGTGATATTACTGGTTTGACTGTTCAATTCTTTTACCGTGTTCTTGTAATGAGAGAACACCAGTGTGCTCTTCCAGTCAATTTTCGATTGTTTGGGTGTATGGTATATAATGGAGATATCATATCCCCTGTTCTGCATTTTACCAAAGTTTACATACGGGGCTGCTATACCGGCGGTACCACTGTTTGGGACACCCGTACCGGTGAATGTGGGATAGGTAGCGGCAAACAGGAATTTGTCGGAGATCTTATTGTACAGGTCAACCGTGATCTCAAACTGGCGGGCAATGCCGATGTCAATACCCAGGTTCGTTTGTGCCTGGTGTTCCCAGGTTACATCGGGGTTGGCATAGTTGCTTACGTACTGGCCCAAACCGGTACCGAATGCTGCTGAGCTGGCAAATGCCGGACTAAGGGCTGAGCCATATACATAGTTGGGAACATTCTGATTACCTATTTCGCCATAACCACCTCTTATTTTTAAGTAATTGATAGTGGAGAATTGTTTAAAGAACTCTTCGTTGGAAACCGTCCAGGAAGCTGATAAACCCGGAAAATAACCAACCTGGTGACCGGGTGCGAATTTGGAAGTGCGGTCGCGGCGAATATTGGCGGTGAATGAATACCTGTTACCATACGTATAAATGATACGGCTGAAATAAGATTCCTGGGTGTTCTGGTTAATGCTTTGTGATGAGCTGGCCGTTGTAGGATCGCCCAGGTTCAATGAATACAGGTCATTGCTGGCAAATTTTGAACGGGCTGAAAGCACGGTGTTCGATTCATATTTCTGTGATTCCTGTCCCAGCATAACTGACAGATCGTGTTCACTGAACCTTCGGTTCCAGGTCAGCACATTGCGCCAGTTCCAATAGGTGGTTTTACCATTCTGTACTTTATACGTGTTTATTTCATTGATCGACCGGCCCCAGGTAAATGTTGGCATGAATGCATCGCTTAAATTCCAGTTCAGGTCACTGCCTAGATCAGACCTGAAGGAAAAATCCCTTAAAAAGGTCGCTTGTGCGTATATGTTGCTTTGCAATTTGTTCTTCGTTAGCAAGGTGTGCCAGGTAGTTGCCTGCGCCACCGGGTTACCGCCGCTCATGGCGCCCAGGCCGGTAATATCGCTGGGGCCGCCGAATGTGCCATCCAAATTATATACAGCAACATCGGGCGATTGCTGAATGGCCATGGCGATCACATTGCCGTAACTGTTGTTGGAGTTGTTGGTGAGTGTGATTGTTTGTGCAGTATTGCCATACGTACCATTGATACCCAACTTAAACCAGGGCTTTACCTGGTTTTCGAGATTAACACGAATGGTCTTCCGTTTTAAACCGGAACCAATGATCGTTCCTTCCTGGTTGAAATAGTTACCAGAGATATAATAGGTAGTTCCCAGTTTACCGCCCGACAATGCCAGTTGGTAATTTTGAATGGCCGCTGATTTAAAGATCTCCCGTTGCCAGTTGGTACCGGAACCTAACAGATCGATATTATTGAATTGAGCCGCCCGCTCCTGACCGGCATAATCGGCAATGCTGTTTTTATAATCAGCATATCCTTTCAGGTCCATCAGGTCGAGGTATTTTGATACGGAAGCAATGCCGTAATAGGCATCGAAAGCGATTTTGCCATCACCGGCCTTTCCTTTCTTGGTAGTAATGATGATGACCCCATTGGCGCCCTGGTTGCCATAAATGGAAGTAGCCGATGCGTCTTTCAGGATATCTACCGACAAGATATCGCTGGGGTTTAAAAAGCTCAGCGCGCTCATATTGGTCTCGCCATCGCCCACGAACGAGATCGCATCTTTATTGAAATTACCATTGAGCGGAACGCCATCTATAACATATAATGGTTCAGTACCGCCAAAGGTAGAGATGCCTCGGATCTTAACCGATACACCGCCCCCGGGCGCACCTGAGTTCTGTGTTACGGTAACACCCGACGCCTTGCCTTGCAACATCTGGTCAATACTGCTTTGTGGCAGGTTCTTCAGGTCTTCGGCTTTTATGGAAACGATAGAACTGTTTACATCTTTGCGCTTTTGGGTGCCATATCCAATCACCACAACATCATCGAGATTGGCGATCTGTGGTTTCAGTATGATCAAAAAACGGGTTTCTTTCCCGATGGTAATTTCCTGTTTCTCGTAGCCCACAGCGGTAATAAGCAATACTTTGTCGTCATCGGTTGTGATCACTTCAAATACGCCCTCTTTATTAGTGCTGGTG
>DASUVL010000691.1:0-3464 GCA_036379015.1 Niastella sp. | reverse complement strand
CGATGTTAACCCAAATACAGGCGTTATAACACCTGGCGGCAATCCATGGCAAATACAGATAGGTATTCGCTATGGTTTCTGATAAAGCATATACTACATAAATCAGCGTCCCGTCTCGGCTTAGCCGAGACGGGACGCTTTCTTTTAAAGTTTAGCTTTTTGAAAAAAGAACACCCTATTTACGTCTGAACTGGTAAAAAAGTCCCAGCTGCCAAACACGGTTCTGCAGATCTGTTGTATTGCTTTTGCTTACATCGGTAAGACCAAGATTGTAACGGGCATCAACACCCAATCCGCTACGCCCAACATAACTGGCACCAAAGCTCCAGGAAAAATCGGCATTGCTCAGGTTGTCAACATCCGTTTCTGTATTGCCATTCTTCCACTCCGAAGTTGTTAAAATACCTAACTGCGGACCGGTTTGTAATCTAAAGCCATCGGCAAACATGTACTGTGCCAATACGGGTACATTAATGTAGTTTAGTCTTAATTTAGCATTGCCATATTCGGCACCTTGTGTACTGTATACAATTTCGGGTTGAATAGCAAAAGCGCGGGTTATATGAATATGGGCAAGACCACCAAGATGAAATCCTGTTTTACCGTCTGCATCATTATCGGCGGCATCATCTTTAATATTCGCAAAGTTTACACCACCTTTAATACCATACTCAACATGTTGTGCATACGCACTTCGTATCAGTAATAACATTACTGCCGAAAAAATAACTCTCTTCATAACGTTGGTTTAATTAAACAATATATTAATGCTACTGCAAAGAGAATACCAGCACTACCCCTATTTCTTCTTTTACAACCTAATCAATTGAGTTATAGAAATTTCGCACTGTGGCATCTAATTGGGATACCCCACAATCTCCCCACTTTAAATATCCTTTTTAATCAGTAGCTTGCTAATCATTGTAAAAGCAACTATTATGGAATCGCATATAGTGAAAATAGAGACCATTCAACAGGTGACCCACGACGTAAAAAGTTTTCGTATTGAAAAACCGGCGGGCTATCAATTTGTACCCGGACAAGCAACCGAAGTGGCCATTAACAAACCTGGTTGGATGGAAGAACGACGGCCTTTTACCTTTACCTCGTTGAATCATGAACCAACCCTTGAGTTTACGATAAAACGATATGCCGATCACAACAGTGTTACCAACGAGCTTCACCAATTAACAGCAGGCGATGAATTGATCCTGCACGATGTGTGGGGTGCCATCGAATACAAAGGGCCTGGCTATTTTATCGCCGGTGGCGCCGGCATTACGCCATTCATTGCTATTTTAAGACAACTGCATCGCGATAAACAACTTGCCGGTAATACCCTGTTCTTTTCAAACAAAACAGCGGCCGATGTTATTTATGAAGAGGAACTAACTAACATGTTGGGTAAAGATGCCCGCTATATCCTTAGCCGGGAGCAAAAAGAAGGATACGGGAATGGAACTATTAACTCCGATTTTCTGCGTTCACAGGTAACCGATTTCAACAAACATTTTTATGTATGCGGACCAGATAAAATGATCACCGATATTAACGCAACGTTAGAGAGTTTGGGAGCCTCCCCGGATCTGGTGGTTTTTGAGAAGTAAGAAGAACCTGTATTTCTTACTTCCTACTTCCTACTTCTTACCTCCTACTTCCTACTTTCCTACGCCGGGCAATATGCTCTTTGGCAAACAGACCAATCAGAAGTAATCCAAAAAGAAATCCCCCAATGTGTGCTGCATAAGCTACACCACCGGCTTCTTCACCACCCAATGCACCCAAACCATTTACTACCTGGAAAGCAAACCAAACACCTACTGCTATAAATGCCGGCACTGACACTATGAGAAAGAATATCCAGAGATGAACACCCTTCCCCGGGAATAGCCTGAGATAAGCACCTAATATGGCGGAAATAGCGCCGGACGCTCCTAAACTTGGGATCAGCATGCTCTGACCAAAAACCAACGTACTAAACACATGGCTTAACCCCGCCAGCATGCCACATAACAAATAAAAGAGAAGGTATTTCAGGTGGCCTAATGCATCTTCAATATTATCTCCAAAGATCCACAGGTACAACATATTTCCCGCTAAATGCGCCAGACCACCATGCATAAACATGGATGTAAACAACGTGAGAAAAACAGGAATGTTGGTAACCTCTAAACCCGGTATTTTAAAAGGCTCCCCATCATATGGATTTATCGCCACCTTCGATTGTGTAACAATATCATGGCCGGATAGTATTTCAGCCGGTACCGCGGAGTAGGCAAAAGTAAATTGATCGTTCAAACCCAGCTTCTGCCAGTATACGTATACAAAAATATTAAGCGCTATAAGCAGGTAGTTAACTACAGGGAATATTTTCCTGTCCCGGTTATCATCGCCGATGGGGAAGACCATTTTTTTTATCAAAAATAGGCAAAAGACAGGCCAGTTACCAGTTGCCGGTTGTCAGTTGCCGATTTCCGGATGCCAGTTACAGGTTACAAGTTTCAGGTTCCAAGGCTTCCGATTCGAAATTCACGATTGACGATTCACGATTCATCCGCCAGCTGGCGGACCGTTTCACGTTTCACGCTTTCACCACGAATATGTAAGGGTAGTATAATAAAACCCGCCTATTTGCGGGCCTCCCAGCATGGAATAATAATAGTGGTTCAGGATATTGGTAGCGCCCACCTTAATGTTTAAGGAAGGATTGGTAAAAGCATACTGCAACATGGCATCTGCATTAAAGATAGCCGGCACATTTCCGTTTATTAAAAAGGATTTCCAGTAAAAATTGCTTTGGTATTTGGCAGTAATATTAAAACCCAGCTTCTTGTATACGTTCGACCCTCGTATCCCTGCATTCACCATCCATTTGGGTGTATTAAATCCATCCTCCAATCCATCATTGGTGCTGGTTCTTTTCAATGTTTGATAACTGGCATTACCCCATAATGAATACCGGTTGTTGATCAGATACAGCAGATCGATTTCCGCTCCATAATTATGAACAATGGTCTTTGAGTTCGTCCACAAACGATAGCGGCCCTGCTTGTTTCTATCATATAAAGAAGCAGGTATCTGGGCACTATCTGTAGTATTGGGAATGCTGGCCTCTATCTGGGCAATAAAGTTTGAATAAAAATTGTAATAGAGATCGGCATCAATAAAGAATCGCTTATTAAATAATATGCTTCTGTACCCCACTTCAAAAGAATGCATTTGTTCGGGTTGCAGGTACGTATAGGTATTACGCTGCAAGAGCCCCTTATTCTTTTCAATGGCGGCAGACTGGCTTAATCCCTGCGTATTCACATCTGTATTCACCGCTGCAGTAAATGCATCGATGGAATTTTTTAACCAGGCGTTTTCAAATACGCCATTTGACATAACCTTCAATCCGCCTACCCGTTTTACACCACCGCTGTTGATGTTAGAAAAACCTTCAAAGATGCTGGGAAAGCGGT
>DASUVL010000690.1:0-2136 GCA_036379015.1 Niastella sp. | reverse complement strand
TATGCGCACGTTGTTTTCGCCTATTGCATTTATGTATATCATGCCACCGCTGCTCAACGGTTGGCCGTTGCTTTGGGTGGTTAACCCGGCTTTTATAATATCCTGCATGCTGTAAGCTTCTTTTACTTCCAGCTTTACAATGTTATCATCAGCTGAAAGGGCACCTTTGGGTATACGGATCAGTGCACCTTTTTTTGTTGTTAAAATAGTGTCCTTTGATATATCGATGACAAAGGTTTGTTCAGATAGTTTACCGGGGTTGAGCAGCGTATTTACTGATCTATCGCCCTGATTACAGGCATAAACAATGGTTGCCAGCAGGCCAATACTAAGCAGGTTTTTTTTCATATTTACGCATTATATCCCCATAAAGATATCAGCAACCGGGAAATTGCATAGACGAACGCCTGGAATTTTATTTCAACTGATAAGCTACACCAATCTGGACTACTTTGCTGTATCCTTCCTGTTCGCGTATAGATCTGCGACCATTCCGCCAGATATAATCTTTTAACTCTCTGGCGCCAAAAAGAAAGCGCCCCTCAATACTCCACTTGCGGTTAATGGCCCACGCGAGGCCGGCTTCAAGATCATAATTTCTGCGATGAATAAAGGCGCTGTCTGTATTCTTTGTTTTTCCGTCTCCATATGCCCATGCACCTATAACCTTGCCAGTTTCAACCCCTAATACAATGGAAAGCTTTTTAATGGGTCTGATGCCGAATAACAGAGGAACAGAGATGTAATGAATACGTTCACCATTGTAATTATCAAGACCAATAAGAGAATATTTTTTGCGATAGCCTCGTAGTGAATACAGCACCTCAGCCTGGAGAAAAATACATCCGAGGCTTACTTTCCCAAATATACCCGCATAGGCGGTTGGTGTCCAATGATTATTTCCTGAGGTTTGATAATGGCTGCTAAGATGGGAGACTGTAGATATGCCGCTACCGGCTTTAACACCAAAACCTGTCCGGAGCTGGGCGAACGTCCCCTGACTTAAAAGCAGGATTGCTATGAGCAGATAGAAAGAGCTTTTCATGAAGTAAGACAGTTTATAAGGTTAAAAGAATAGGCTAATGGCATAACAATGCCGTTAGCAGTCTGTCTGACACTTCTTTCCTATTCTTCTTTGATCCTTTTACTCCGTCTTTCGTTGCCTTACCCTTCAAATATAAGAGAGAAAACGATCATCCGTGAATTCAGCTTGTCAATAGAGTTTGAGTATTTAAGATTAACGTCGCGCGAGTGTACATTGGAAAGCCCGTTACTGACTTTGATCTCTGGTGATAAGATAAACACCGGGAAATAAAAGTTAAACCCGATGCCGGCTTCTACCCCAAAATCATATTTTGCCAGTTTTACCAGGTCTTCGGCCTTACGGGCAGTAGAGTTAGATGCCAGGTCATATTCGAACTTGCCACCCCCAAACATGTATACCCTGAAATTGCCGATGCGGTCACTGCGGAATTTAATATGTACGGGCAAGCCAAGTAAAATACTTTCAACCCGTTTGGTCATGATAGATTGTTCGTTCTTGCTTGCGTCGGGATATTTAATATGATAGGTGAGATTCTTATACGCAAATAATAATTGTGGGAATATAGCGCGTATCTCAAACCGGGGCGAGATGCGTAGTGTATGCATGCCCGCCAAACCAAAACCACCGGTATTTTCCGGTTCCACCACCATAACGCTATCGTTTTGTAAAAACGAGGCGTGTTGACTTACCTGGAACCGGGCGTTATTGTAAATGAGTCCGATACCCAGATAATATTTTTTACTATCGTGGTCAGGAAGATTTAACTGGTCTCTTAATTGAGCGCTTACCTGTTGAGAGGCGATCAAAAGCATTAGCCCTGCTGCCCATCCTGTTAACTGGCTTTTCTGCCGCAATAAATTGTACATATTCCTAAACTCAGCCGTTTTAGTGAGGTATGTGTAAACCCAACTTGTTGTAAAATATGTAAAAATGTTTCGCCTTCGGGAAATGCTTTAACTGATTGATTTAAATATTGATACGCGTCTTTGTTCTTTGAAACCCATCGCCCCGCACGCGGTGCAATGATGTTCATATACAAATTATAAAAAGCTTTGAACCCCTTATTACAGGGCTTCGAAAATTCCAGAATA
>DASUVL010000689.1:0-3584 GCA_036379015.1 Niastella sp. | reverse complement strand
CAGTCGTGTTACTATTGTAAGGAATAAATATTTTGAAAATGTGGTATCGGCGGCTGCAAACAACTTCCAATATAAGCTGGCCAAACTGGGGAAACCGGTTGACAAAACCGAATGGTTCACTACTCCTTCTACAGTTACCGCTTATAATAATCCTTACGCCAACGAAATTGTATTCCCCGCCGGAATTCTGCAGCCTCCTTATTTTGACAATAATGCCGATGATGCGCTTAACTATGGGGGTATCGGTATGGTTATCGGGCATGAATTGACGCATACGTTTGATGACCAGGGAGCCCAGTTTGATAAAGACGGGAACGTAAAAAATTGGTGGACACCTCAAGACTACGAAAAGTTTAAAGCCATAACCCAACAGGTCATTGACCTATACAGTAAATTCACTGTGCTGGACAGCATTCATGTAAAAGGCGCGCTTACTGTAGGAGAAAACACAGCGGATATAAGCGGCGTTGCCGTGGCGCTTGACGCTTTTAAATTAACTAAACAGGGACAGGATACTACGAGGATCGGCGGGTTTACACCCATGCAACGATTTTTCTTTTCTGTAGCCTGGATCTGGCGGGTAAAAATGAAAGACGAATACTTGCGCTACTGGATAAATAACGATCCCCATTCGCCACCCATGTGGCGGGTGAATGGCCCACTAATGAACATCCCGGCTTTTTACTCAGCTTTTAATGTGAAACCCGGCGAGATGATGTACCTCGACAATGATAAGCGAATCAAGATCTGGTAAATTGGAGCGGCCCGTTGATTCAAACGGGCCACCCCAATATTTCAAAGTTTTTATTGGATCTTCCAATTATATTTAGTCAATCTATCGGGCGTTTTCCTTTACACATTTCGCAACCATTGCAGCATTTTGGGATAAACCGGTTCGCCCGGTTTGGCATGGGCAGGCTCAATGGTCATTTTACACCATTGCAGCATGGGTGTACCAAAAAAACGGCCTGCTTTGAAATTCTCAACAATTTTGGAGCCGCCTGCCTGGTAACCGGATTCATGAAATACAATGTAAGGATCCAGTTGCAGGTGCATACAGGCGGCATATGACCAGGCAATGGCCATCATCTCCTCTGCATCGCGATCCTTGCTGTTGGTTATAGTTTCCTGATTCAGGGATGCACGGCGTGCGGCAGGCACCACGGCAATATGCCCTGCTTCATGCAAAATATCCCCGGGATAAAGCAAGGCCTCCGTATCAATAATGATGCTCCCGTTTTCAATACATAAACCTGGTAAGAAGGGATTGCCTTCTATTTTTCTGAATGCAGTAGGTATACCAATGCTGTTCAGAAAGTCAACACACTTATTTATGACGTCTGCCTTTTCGGGTGGGTAGTTGTTCATTATGTCTATTTCGGGTGGTGGTTGATTTAGGTAATAGGTATTTGATAATCAAATATACTATTTTGGATATATGTTTTGGTTGATTTTTACCATGCCTGCGGCTAACCATGTGTAAACCTTCTTCGAACCTTGTGTCATCCATCAGTCAAACATGCTTTTAATCGATTGTAAGCGAACTAGAATGATTCTTATCAATTTTACACATACCAGGTACGATTTGGCTACACCTTTCGACTGAAACCTACTATTATTTTTATACTACGCAGATCCACTGCGTAGATCGGTCTCATTTTGCAGTAATAACAACATGGATTGACTCAAATTCACTCTTTCTGTAGAACAGCAGTAAGTTTCTTGCTGGAATTGTGTGATAAAGATATCCATGGAATAATACTAACAAAATGATAACGGGAAAAGAACTAATTGAATTAGGTTACAGACCTTCAAAATGGTTTAAAGGCGCCATTGAATATGCGAATCAGAATAACCTGGAAGGTGAGGCGCTTGCTACATATATTAAGACTATTGCACCGGTAATTATTGAGCCGTTCGAGGAAGCGTTACCTTTTCATAAGAATATTAAAGCAGAAACTGGAGCCGAAATTTCAAATGTTCAGCAGGTTTTTGATACGATGAATATACTAATGAGGACTCCAACATTGGTAAAAGGTGTTGTAATGCCTGATGCGTGTCCTACAGGGGAAGTTGGGCAAATTCCTGTCGGAGGTGTAGTAGCCGCAAAAAATGCTATTCACCCGGCTATGCATAGTGCAGACATTTGTTGTTCTGTAATGATGACTAATTTTGGCAACATATCTCCTAAAGAGGTTTTAGATAAAGCGCATTCCGTTACTCATTTTGGTGGCGGTGGGCGGCTGGAGTTTTCTGACCTGCCAAAAGACTTGGAAGAGCGAATTGTAGCAAACAAATTCTTTAACAATCAGGCGAGTTTGAATTTAGCAAAATCTCATTTAGGAACACAAGGCGACGGCAACCACTTTTTATTCGTAGGTATCTCAAAACAAACCGGCGAAACGATGATGGTAACCCATCATGGGAGCCGTGGCTTTGGAGCAAACCTATATACACAGGGAATGAAAGTAGCTGAAATGTTTAGAAAAGATATCTCGCCACAAACGCTTCCTAAAAATGCCTGGATACCTTATGATACAAATGAAGGTAAATCATATTGGGAGGCGTTACAAATAGTAAGAGACTGGACAAAACTTAATCATACCACTATTCACAATGCCACTCTTGAAAAGTTAAAAATGGATATGGTGGACAGGTTTTGGAATGAACACAATTTTGTATTTAAGGACGAAGACCTGTTTTATCACGCCAAAGGTGCCACGCCGTTGGATGACAAATTTGTTCCAGATAGTAAAAATGGCTTGCGCCTGATCCCTTTGAATATGAGTATGCCTGTTTTGATCGTAAAGGGACAAACGACTGAAAGCAACCTGGGTTTTGCGCCACACGGAGCAGGTAGAAACGTAAGTAGAAATGCTCATAAAAGGACAAAAGCGGGCAAATCTATTGAACAGGTCTTTGCAGAAGAAACGCAGGGACTTGATATTAGATTTTTCTCCAACAACATAGATATATCTGAATTACCAAGTGCCTATAAAGATGCTCATTCGGTAAAACGCCAAATGCTGGAATTCGGACTTGGTGAAGTGGTAGATGAGATCATGCCTTATGGTTGTATTATGGCAGGGGACTGGGAAATCGATGCACCCTGGCGACAAAAATTTAAAGACCAATACAATAAGAAAAATAAATAGTGTTATAGCATGTAAACCAATACCGCTACCACGATTATTAATAGTGCAAGAACACCTGCACATCCGCTATTGCTTTTCTCTGACTGTACGTTGTAAGTGGCGGCTACCTCGTCAACTTTCTTTTTTGCAGCAGCCAAATTAACTCCTGAAAATTCTTTATAGGCTTTCACCGCTACCAGCTTACCATTGTTTCGTATGTTGTTTATAATTACCTGATCAACATTATCAGGTAAACTTTCTGAAAGATTTCCTTCGCCTGGATTAAATGTATTTCCACAGGCAAGACAGGTGAAATTTATATTATTGCTACCAATTGTTCCCGATAAAGAGCCAGCTCCGGAGGTAAATCCTTTCTTTTGTGCAGTAAATTGATTTGACCCACATTTAGGACATTTTATTTCAGTACTCATATTTGGAAGATTAAAGGTG
>DASUVL010000688.1:0-2973 GCA_036379015.1 Niastella sp. | reverse complement strand
ATTTCAGCGGCGGTAGATTGGGAAACTTATCTGAAAAAGTTTGAAAAAGTGCCACGCGAAAAATTGCTCCAGGCTATCTCCGCAATTCACCTGCAAGGCGCTGATCCGGTGAATGAAAAAATATTGAACAAATATATTGATACCTCCAATCGGGAAAGTTATATAAAAACCACGACCATCCAATTGATGAGTACACCGGAATACCAGCTCTGTTAATATTGAATAATGAATGTTGAATGTTAAAGGGAAGGCAGGAAAATGAAGAATGAGAGACAGAGAAATAAGAAATGAAAAGGGAATACAAAACCCAAAAACTAATGAATTAAGTTTATGCTTATAAAACGTAAAGATTTTTTACAAATAGGTTCATTGGCAACAGCATCTATGATGCTGCCCCGGTTTTTAAAAGCCTTTGAAAGACCTGCATTAGTGCCGCCAGGTAATAAAGTGGTGGTAGTTTTACAATTAAGCGGCGGTAACGATGGTTTGAATACTGTAATACCTGTACGCAACGATATATATTATAAATCGCGCCCGCGGTTAGGTATTACTAAAGAACAGTCCTTATTATTAACGGATGAAGTAGGACTACACCCTGCTTTAACCGGTTTAAAAGATCTGTATAGCGATGGTAGTTTGGGCATTTTAAACAGCGTAGGTTATCCCAATCCCGATAGATCACATTTTAGAAGCATGGACATTTGGCACAGCGCCAGTAACAGCAATGAGTATGTATATACCGGCTGGGTAGGCCGCTACCTTGATGCCCAATGTACTGGCTGTGAGAAACCAACCCAGGCATTGGAAATGGACGATGTATTAAGCCTGGCCATGAAAGGCGAACAGGTGAAGGGGTTGGCTATGAAGGACCCGCGGAGGTTGTTCAATTCATCGAACGAAAAATATTTTAAGGAAGTGGCTGCCAGTCATACTGCCAATGGAGATGAACAACCGGTTGACTACTTATACAAAACAATGGCGGAAACGGTAAGCAGCGCCGATTATATCTATAAACAAAGCCGTATTCACCCAAGTAATACTGAATATCCCAAATCTGAAATGGGCAATAGTTTAAAGACCATCGCCAGTCTTATATTTTCAGAAATCAACACCAAAGTATATTATTTAACATTGGGGAGTTTTGATACCCACGTAGCACAGGAAGGACAGCAAAAAAGATTATTCACCGAAATGAATGAGGCCATTACTGCCTTTGTAAAAGACCTTAAAAGCAATAATCGCTTTCAGGATGTGATGCTCATGACCTTTTCAGAATTTGGCCGCCGGGTATCGCAAAATGCCAGTGGTGGAACCGATCATGGTACAGCCAACAATATGTTTTTGATAAGTGGGGGATTGCAGCAAAAAGGCGTATTGAACGCATTACCTGACCTGGGCGATCTACAGGAAGGCGACCTGAAATACAAAGTAGATTTTAAGAATGTATATGCTACGATCCTGAATAAATGGCTGCATGCAGATGACAAAAAAATATTAGGCAGCCAGTTTGATTACCTGACCTTTATATAGATATGTCAGTAAGTTGGTAAGACCGAAAGTCAGCAAGCAGGTTCATTCATTGTACCCGTTTACTGACTTTCATCTTTTTTGACTATTTTATTCCCAGCCTTGTTTGGCGATACCGGCTTTAATAGCTGCCAGTGCTTTTTCCTCGCCTAATAAAGTGGTTAATTTATTTCCTTTTCCATCATGTCCCTGGGCCATATATGCTCCTTTCGACGTTTTGGTAATTACCGCATCCTGAATAGGCACACCTTTTTCTTTTGTTTTTACGTTGTATGCGGTGAGTGTAATTTCAGACATAATTTAGTTCGTTTACGTGATTAGTATAATAAAAAAGTTGACATCTTCTCTTACAAAATCTTAGCCAGAACACTAAAATAGTGTTTAAATATACACCTTTTTTGTATACACCAATTTCTGCGTTGATTATGAATATGTAACAACCACATCAAACAAAAATGAAGCTGGTAAAATATACAAACGATTATAGGGTGTTTACTAACGGCCTGGTCAATGTGCTAATGTGACAATGTACTAATATGTCAATGAACACAAATGCACTAATAAAATGAATGGCTAATTTAATAATAAACAAAAGTGCTAATGAAAATACCGTATGGGTTTTCTCATTAGCACATTATCAAATTAGCTAATTAGCTCATTATTCTTATACGTCCAGTCTTGCGTATTTCGCATGACTTTCGATGAATTCACGACGAGGAGCAACTTCATCGCCCATCAGCATACTAAAGATGCGATCGGCTTCGGCAGCGCTTTCAATTGTTACTTGCTTCAAAGTACGGGTGGCGGGATTCATAGTTGTTTCCCATAATTGCGACGCATTCATTTCACCCAAACCTTTGTACCGTTGTATGCCAACGCTGTCTTCTTTTCCGGCGCCGAATTTTTCTACCAGTGCTTTGCGTTGCTCTTCGTTCCAGGCATATGCCTGTTCTTTTCCTTTTTTTACCAGGTATAAAGGTGGTTGGGCAATATATACATAGCCCTGCTCAACCAATTCTTTCATATATCGGTAAATGAATGTAAGTATCAATGTTGCAATATGGCTTCCGTCCACATCGGCATCGGTCATGATGATCAGTTTGTGATAACGAAGCTTTACAATGTTCAGCGCTTTGGGATCATCGGGTGTACCTACAGTTACACCCAGCGCGGTATACATATTGCGGATTTCCTCGTTCTCATAGATCTTATGCTCCATGGCTTTTTCCACGTTCAGGATCTTACCCCGAAGCGGTAGAATGGCCTGAAAAGCACGTTCGCGGCCTTGCTTGGCAGTACCACCGGCCGAGTCACCCTCAACCAGGAACAACTCGCAACGATCTGGATCACGATCACTACAATCGGCTAGTTTACCCGGCAATCCACCACCGCTTAATACCGATTTACGTTGCACCAGCTCGCGTGCTTTACGGGCAGCAGCTCTTG
>DASUVL010000687.1:0-17557 GCA_036379015.1 Niastella sp. | reverse complement strand
TTCTCAGACAGCTCGAATGCCATGCAGTTCCTGAATAACATATATGTAAATATCGGGTTTGCCACAGACCCGCGCCGGTATTTCAATATTCCTACTACTTATGGGGCCGGTCTGGAAGCCGCCTGTGACGAAGCGGAAGGGCCAAATGCGGCCAGTACCAATGGCTTTATACAGTTTGCTACCGGTTCCGTAAACCCGACCATTGTTCCTTCCGATGCCTGGAGGGTCTGTTATTCCAATATCCGTGCGGTTAACCAGTTCCTGAAACATATACCGGTTATACCGTTCAACAATGCCCTAAAAGTGCAGGTAACCGCGGAGGCCCGTTTCCTGCGCGCCTGGTACTATACCATGCTGATGCAGCACTATGGCGGTGTTCCGCTCATTGGCGATACCATCTATGCATCGGCAGATCGCATCGATGTTAAACGTAACACTTTCCGGGAGTGCGTGAATTATATATTGTCAGAGTGTGATGCAGCAGCGGCTGTGCTGCCGGTTACTTTTACGGGCGCCCAGTATGGCAGGGCCAGCAGGGGCACGTGCCTGGCGCTAAAATCAAGGGTGCTGTTGTTTGCAGCAAGTCCCCTGTTTAACAATGGTGGTTTGGCGGCTGACAATGCGCCGTTGAACGAAATTGTGGCCTATCCCGATGCCGATCCCCAACGCTGGCAACTGGCGGCCGATGCAGCCCGGGCAGTGATCGCGCTTAATGCTTACCAGTTATTCATCGACTCAACTTCCAAACCCGGCGAGCCGGGCTTTGGGTTCCAGGCGTTGTTTACCAAACGCTATAACACCGAATATATCCTGAACCGTATGATGGGGGATAACAAGTACCTGGAATCCCTGTGGGATGTGCCTTCGCGTGGGGGCTCGGGTGGTAGCTTTCCTTACCAGGAATTGGTGGATGCCTTCCCGATGAGCAATGGACTGAACATTACCGATCCCGGCTCGGGGTATGATCCCAACAACCCGTATCAGAACAGGGACCCCCGGCTTGGTTATACCATCATACACGACTCCACGCTGCGGGTGACCTTCGGCACCAACCAGCCTTCACCGGTACAACTGTATATCAACACGGCAGTGAACCCTCCCGTGGCATCCAGCGGAGATGCCGTGTATAAAGGCACACCAACCGGGCTCTATATCTATAAGATGGTAGACCCAAATGTCATCAACAACAGTGTTGGTACTACTGCACGCGTGCTTCCGTTGATCCGCTATGCAGAGATCGCCCTGAATTTTGCGGAAGCAACCAACGAAGTGTTGGGCCCAACGCCGGAAGTTTACCAGTCAGTAGAAGCCATCCGGCAGCGGGCTGGTTTGCGGCCCTGGCAATTGCCTGCAGGGTTAAGCCAGGCTCAGATGCGCGCCATTATTCAAAAAGAGCGGCGGCTGGAACTCGCATTTGAAGGGTTTCGTTTTTTCGACGTAAGGCGTTGGATGATCGCGGAGCAAACGGATAACCAGATGATGCATGGCATGGAGGTAAACCGCGGCCCGGGCGTGGTTTATAAACCCTTCAATGTTCGAAAGCACAATTTTACCAAAGCCATGTACCTGTGGCCCCTGCCTTTGTCGGAGCTGGCCAAATCACCTGAACTGTTGCAGAACCCTTTATACTAACTGAGATAGCTATATGAAATGCAACGCATTCACGAACGCCATTAAAAATAAATAATATGATCGTGAGTAAAAATATAATTCTCCTCCTAATAATTTGTTCCCTGGGCTTTTTTGCCTGCAAACCGGAACTGCTGGTCGTGGCATCGGAACCGGTAAAAGACCTGTCAGGAAACTGGCAGATCATCAAAGCCACCCGTAACGGCACAGACCTCACTCAACGATTCGACTTCTCCCGCTTCAGGATCCATTTTACAGACAGCACCTATACCATCGACAGCCTGGTGCCTTTTATCGTGAGCCGCAATGGGAAATGGGCCTTTGATGATCCAACCTATCCCTTTACCCTCAGTCTTAAGGCTACAGACAGCAGCGCAAAAAGTTCTCCGTTGCTGTATCCTGTTACCGGCGGGCAACGTAACCTGATCATCACATTTAGCCCGGGCTGCAGTTTGAACACCTATCAATACACCCTTCAAAAAGCGAATTAATGCAACACCAGCCTAAAAAACATAAACCATCGGGCAAACGCAGCATAAAGGGCAGTTTGATCTGGAAGGTCCTGGGTGGCCTGCTGCTGCTGATCATTGCGAGTTGTTCCATAACAATTGACAACGTTGTTCAGCCCGCCAGCGTAAACGGCGGCGATATACTGCCGGTGACCCTTAATGTAACCATCACTACCAATGAAACGCAAACCTCCAACTTTATGGTAGCGGTACTGGTGCCAAAGATCTGGAAGGCGTCGCAAAATGCAACCATCACTTTTACCAGCGATATTACTTCAGGCGAACAGAGCATGACGCCGATAGCTGCGGGCGCACCGGCGCCACAAGGCGGGGGACTTGACTGGCCCACGCTACTGGCCACTAAAATAGGGAACGGCGGTAACCTGCTGCCCGACTATGAATGGGTTGCTTTTTATTCCAACGCGAGTTATTCGGTGGCTGCCAATGCTACCATACACGCTACCGTGAGTATAAAGATCAAAACAAGTGCAGATAACCTCTTGTTCAAACTGGGCTATTGTGTGGCTAACAGTACAGATGGATTGAGTAGTAGCGACCGGTATGCCTCGGCATTTCCCGGCTGTTTTCAGGTTGTTGGTACGGGCGACCTGATTGATTTCTGCAACCCCCAGATCTCGACGGTAGATCCACGAACGTCGCTTGACAACGATATCATCACGCTCACTTTTGACGGAGGGGTGCAATCAACGGCACTGGACAACGCCTCGCAGGTATACCTCTGCATATCGGGTATCACTTCTACAGGCGACAGCCTTTCTGTTTGTACACAAACCGACCTTACAAAGATGATGTCGCTGGGCTTGAATAAGTGGCAGAAAGACATCTGGCCGAGGAAGCTGTTCAACCTTACCAATGACCGGCGTCTTACCGGGCTAAGGTATTATTTCACAGATGCCACGGGTGGCAGCAAGGTGGGATATGCCGGTGGAGCAACTCCTTTTACTTATACGTTCAATTGCCAATAACTACTAACTGCTTAAATGCTTATTATGGTTCATAGCTGCATTTATAAAAATATATTAAAGACAGGCGTACTGCTCCTGGCGCTGTACTGCATGGCCTGGCCGCAGGCCTGTCTGGCGCAAACGGCCATTAAAGGAACAGTGCTGGATGATTACGGTTACCCGGTTCAGGGAGCCATGGTGCTTCGTAAAGGAGAAAAAACAGGACAGGTCACCGGTAAAGACGGAACTTTCGAATTGCCTGCGGCGGCGGGAACTGTGTTGGTGTTTGAGTATCGGGGTTATAACACCACCGAAATAAAGACGAGGGCCAACCGGCCGCTGTTCGTGCGCTTGTGCGCCCGTTATCTCAGGCAAACAGTTTCTCCGGGTATCAGCACCGAGCTTGCCGGCGACACCATTTATATACCTAACAGATCAGTGCCAACGCTGAACGTATTGTATGGACAGGTTAACCCCCATTCTTTTTTGGGTGCTGTTTCAACAATTGGTTCCGGCGAGTTGGGTACAACGCCGGCATCTTCTTATACCTATGCGTTACCCGGCCGGCTGGCCGGGTTGAATGTGATACAAACCAGTGGTTTTTATGCGCCCTTAACGGGCAGCTTAACCAGCAGGGACATTTTTGTGGGTAATATTCCCAACAACACCAGTGGGGCAGGGCCTACCGACAATACCGAATTCAATATTCAGCTAAGGGGGCATAATGCCAGTTTAGGTCAGTCGCCTGTTGTTGTTATTGACGGTGTACAGCGGGAGTTCTATTCGCTTGACCCGGAAAGTATTGCCTCCGTGAGCGTGTTAAAGGATGCCCTTTCAGTCATTATGCTGGGGCAGAACAGTGCCCGTGGCGCGCTGATCGTTACCACCAAACAGCCGGTAAGCGGTGCGCCCCGTTTTTCCTTTACGGCAGAAACCGGCGTGCAGTCGCCCTTACAATTGCCCAAACCGTTGCCCGCTTACCAATATGCTTACCTGCTCAATGAGGCGCTGCTGAATGACGGCAAAACGCCGGCTTATACGGCGGCCAATTTTGCGGCGTACCGTGATCAAAGCGACCCTATAAGGCATCCTGATGTGAACTGGTATAATACTATTCTTCGTGACCATTCAAGCCTTAACCGGTACAACCTGAATGTTACCGGTGGCGGCAACACCGCCCGTTACATCGTAGGCCTGAATTATATGAACCAGCAGGGTATGTTTGTTACTTCAAATGTCAATTCATATAACACCAATACACAATTGAAGCGCTATGTTATCAATTCCGGTATTGATATAGACGTGAATAA
This sequence comes from Niastella sp., assembly GCA_036379015.1. GTDB lineage: Bacteria > Bacteroidota > Bacteroidia > Chitinophagales > Chitinophagaceae > Niastella. Next base: position 13,144 of record DASUVL010000687.1, on the reverse strand, counting down.
AAATTTCAATGTTGGGTTGCAGGTGTTTGGGCGTTTGCAGGATGGCAACCAGCCCGGTGCCACTACCGCCGCTATCTTACAGGGTTTGCTCACCACACCAAACAATGCTTATCCCATACGTAATCCTGACGGATCATTTGGCGGCACCTCCAATTATACGCAGAACCTGCTGGCGCAAACCATCGCTTCCGGTTATATGGCCGATCACGTGCGGGATGTTATGGTTAACCTGAACCTGCACTATAAACTGGATAACTGGGTAAGGGGCTGGTGGGTAAAAGCAAGGGGGAATGTATCGGTACAGGAAGCAAGCAACCAGGACCGGAGCAAACAGACGCCTGTTTTTTCGCAATCCATTTCGGCTGCGGGAGATATCGCCTATCATCGCTACGGCAGTACCATTAACCAGCGAAATGATTTCACCAACACTACCTGGGCCAGGTACCGCTTTGTTCAACTATCAACGGGGTACGACAGGCAGTTCGGGAATCATGCGGTAAGTGGTATGTTACTGTTCGATCAGAAGAATGTATTGTTGAACTATGATATTCCTTCGGTGCTTACCAATTATGCGGGTAAGGCCTCCTATAATTATGAAGAAAAATATTTCGCAGAGGGTGCGCTGAACTATAGTGGTTACAACCGGTATGCCCCCGGTAGCCAGTATGGGCTTTTTTATGCCGGTGGAGTAGGGTGGAACATGGCAAAGGAAAACTGGATGCAATCACTATCCGGCTGGCTCAATCAATTGAAGCTTCGTGTTACTTATGGCCGTACAGGTAATGCCAATGTAGACAACTATGGCTATTATATCTGGCGTCCACATTTTTCACAGGTACCTGGTACTTATCCTATCGGCAGCAATTATCCCAACGGAGCAGGTTTGGGGGAACAGGGAGTTCCGGGCAGCCAGGTACTCGCCAATTTGAATGCCACCTGGGAGAAGGCCGATAAACTGAACGCAGGCGTTGATCTGGCTTTCTTGCACAACCGCCTGCTGCTGACTGCCGACTATTACCACGAACGCTATTTTGATGTGATGCAAACGAGGGGGCGCAGCATTGCACTGATAGGTTCTGCCTACCCGGTAGAAAATATTGGCATTGATCTTTACCAGGGTGGCGAATTAACGCTCACCTACCAGGACCATATTGGTAGCCTCAATTACTTTTTAACAGGCAATGCTGCTGTGCAGCAATCAAAAGTGATCTTCATGGACGAGCAATATCAACCCTATTCCTGGAACGTTCATACCGGGCATCCCGTTGGGCAGCGGTACGGGTTGATTGCCGACGGGCTTTTTCAAACAGGCGCGGAAGCGACAACTGCACCTACTATTGCAGGTTATGCGCCACAAGCGGGCGATATACGTTATAAAGACCTTAACGATGATCGTATTATTGACCAGTTTGATGTAGCGCCTATAGGCAAAGAGCGGCCGATGGTCTATTATGGTCTTACCGCGGGTGTCAGCTTTAAAGGGTTAGAAGCAAGCGTGTTGCTGCAGGGCGTTGCCAACAGGGAAACATACGTTGGCAACAACTATACCGATGCGGGATTCCAGGGGCAGAACAACGGATATTCGCAAGCCTATGAACAGGCATTGGGAAGGTGGATACCGGAGAATGGGGCAACAGCAATATATCCCAGATTAATTGCGGGCGGCAGCGGCTACAATTATTCACCACTGTATCAGGGAAGCTCTTACTTTCTTCGCAACGGTAACTATCTCCGTGTTAAAAATGTGCATGTAGCATATGATCTTCCCTATACCTGGATCAGAAAACTGAAGCTGCGTGGGATAAAAGTTTTTGCCAACGCACAGAACCTGTTTACACATGCAGCTTATAAAGGCATTGATCCCGAAGTGCCTTTCCCAAATTATCCCATGCAAAAAGTTATCAATACCGGCATCACGGTTAAACTGTAACCAACATGAAACAACTTCTTTATATAACGATTGTCCTATGTTTTGTTGGCTGCCTGTTCAGTGCCTGCCGCAAATCATATGAGGGTGTTCCGCTTGGGCAGCAAATAACGCTTGACCTTGCCTTTGATACCCGCGATTCGCTGGGCATACAAGCCATGACTTATCTGCTCACTACTTACCAGCAAACCTTTTACAACGGTCATAACAGGATTGGTGGAAATTATCTGGATGCTGCTTCAGATGATGGGGTGGCTTCGGCATCCGGCATTCCCGCAGTACAGGCAATGGCAACGGGCGCTTATTCAGCTACGCTTACAAACGGGGACGACGTATGGGCGCGGGATTATACAGCTATCCGCAATGCCACCGTGTTTATCGTGTACATAAACAGGGTGCCTATGATAGAAAAATTGCCCAACGGCCAACCGGCCCGGGCAGCTTATCGCAGCGAAGCCCGTTTTTTAAGGGCCTGGTTGTATTTCCAATTGTTAAAGCGATATGGGGGCGTTCCTTTGTTGGGTGATTCTATCAGGCAGATAACAGATAATGTGCAATTGCCACGTAACTCTTTTAGCGACTGTGTAAATTATATAGTTAGTGAATGTGATAATATAAAAGATAGTCTGCGTACAGCCGCCATGGTTACACCCAACACCTATGGGCGCATTACCCAGGGAGCAGCGATGGCATTGAAAGCAGAAGTATTGCTGTATGCCGCAAGTCCGTTGTTTAACGGCGGAAATATTGACCCGGCCAATCCGCTAACCGGCTATACCAATTATGATGTAAACCGTTGGAAGCTGGCGGCCGATGCCGCCAAAGCGATCATTGACGGAGGCGCTTATAAACTCATGCCCAATTTCAATGACGTATTCATTACGCAGGCAGCGCCTGTTGGCAGCAATACCGAGATCATTTGCTGGATGCAGACCGGTTCGCCAGCCAATGGCGTAGAGCAGTCGAATGCACCCGTAGGGTATACATCTGCGGGCGGTAACGGCGCTACCAGCCCAACGCAAAACCTGGTAGATGCCTTTGCTACCGATTCGGGATATGCCATTACGGATGCTGCAGCGCACTATAATCCCAATGACCCCTATGCGCACAGGGACCCAAGACTGGCGCTGACGGTATTTCACAATGGTTCCTTATGGCTGAACAGGGCCGTACAAACATATAATGGAGGACCCGACAAACCCGGCGGCACCGTGCAACAAACAAAAACGTCGTACTACCTGCGAAAGTTTATGGGCGCTTTTGAGAATGTTACCAACAACCCGCCTTCCTATAGCGGTACCTACCACGACTGGGTATATTACCGGTATGCGGGTGTGCTGTTGGGCTATGCAGAAGCTCTCAATGAATTTTCCGGTCCATCGGCTGATGTCTATAATATATTGTATGCACTCCGGCAAAGGGCGGGTATTTTAACCGGGCCTGATAATACCTATGGGGTACCACAGGGAATGGGCCAGCAGGATATGCGAACCTTCATCCGCAATGAACGGCGGGTAGAAATGGCGTTTGAAGAACAACGCTATTGGGATCTCCGGCGCTGGAAAATAGCTGCCCAGGCGTATAACAGCGCACCGTTGCGTGGATTCGATCTGCAGTTATCAAGCGGCGGACAGCTTTTTTACAACCCCATTGCGGTGCTCAAAACTGTTTTCCGTGATCCGCAAATGTATCTGTATCCCATTCCTTACAGTGAAGTGATCAAGAACAACGAAATGAAACAAAATCCACTTTGGTAAGTACAACCAATACTAACAACCTAATTTTTGCTATATGAACAAGCTCATCGTTCTTTTATTAATGGCTGTTTGGTTACACCCGGGGGAGGCGCTTGCCCAGGGAAAAGTGGTAACGGGTACGGTGAAAGACGCCAACGGACCATTGGCGGGGGCTACCGTTACAGAAAAACAGGTATCGGGAAACGCCGTTGCAGCTGATAGTCGTGGCCGGTTCAGGATTGTATTACGTGGAACTTCCGGCGTACTTGTTATTTCCTACCTGAATTATCAGCAGCAGGAAGTAAACGTTAAAAAAGAGGACCATGTGGAGGTGGTTATGCAGCAGGCGGTGCAGGGAATGGAAGAATATGTAGTAGTTGGTTTTGGGAAAAAGAAACGTATTACGAATACCGGCGCCGTTAGTTCCATCAATGCCGATGAGATCCGGGACGTGCCTACTTCCAGTGTGCAGAATGCGCTGGCAGGTAAGCTGCCCGGCTTTTTCACCCAGCAGCGTTCGGGGCAACCGGGTAAAGATGCCTCGGATTATTTTATCCGTGGGGTTAGTTCATTGAACCCCGATGGTAACCGGCCACTGATCGTTGTGGATGATATTCAATATACCTACGAGCAACTGGCCCAGATAAACGTCAATGAAATTGAAAGTATATCTATTCTGAAAGACGCCAGTACCACAGCTATTTATGGTATCAAGGGAGCAAACGGGGTTTTGGTAGTAACCACCCGTAGAGGTATCTCTGGTAAGCCCAGGTTCAACGTACGATTGGAAGGCGGCGGACAGGCGCCCGTACGAACACCAAATTTTTTGGATGCGTATCATACCGCGGAGTTGGTGAACGAGGCATACACCAACGATGGTATCACACCCCAGTTCAGCCAGGCCGACCTGGATGCATTTAAGAATGGCAACGATCCTTATGGTCATCCCGATGTGAATTGGTATAAGGCCATCAACAAACCTTATTCGTTGCAGGGGAATGCCAACCTGGATATGTCTGGTGGCACCACCAACGTACGCTATTTTATTTCCGGCGGGGCCTTTACCCAAAATGGAAGCGTACGAAATTTTTCAACAAATGCCGATGGTGTCAACAGCAACTATTTTTACAGGCGTTACAATGTGCGCTCGAACCTCGACATACAGGCTACCAAAAACCTTAGCCTGCGACTGGATGCTACCGTGCGCTTTGGCGATATCAATCAGCCGTATGCCATGAATGTTATCGGTAATATCTACGACTTCTCCAAAATACATCCTTATTCCGCCCCTTTCATTAATCCCGACGGAAGTTATGCCTATGCATACGATACACAGAACCAGTTGCCTACCATCAATGCGCAACTGGCAACGCAGGGGTATAAACGCGATCGCCGTACAGATTATAACGTATTGTTGGGCTTTACAGAAAAGCTGGATGATATTACCCGCGGCCTGTCGCTCATAGGCCGTATAGCTTACGCCAATGTAGAGCAAAATTCGTTGACATTATTCAGGCCCTTTCCGCCAACCTATCGTTACGATCCCAGGGATGAAAGTTATCACCTGAATACAGGGGTGAGCACCGGTGGTTATACATATGGTACCTACAGAACCCTGGGAAATACTGACCTCGACAACCAACGTACCAACGTGCAGGTTTACCTGAATTATGATCGCCTGTTTGGTGCTGATCACCATGTTACCGGCTTGTTTTTATGGAACCAGGAAAGCTACCGGGTAGATGTGGATGCAACAGGCATCTTCCCTGTTGTTGGCCAGGTGCCGCATAAATACCGCGGGTATTCGCTAAAGGTGGGATATGACTACAAACAAAAATACCTGATTGATTTTAACGGTGCGTTCAATGGCTCAGATCGTTTTCAGGCCAGCAAAAGGAACGGATTCTTCCCCGCCGTTGGCGTGGGTTGGAATATGGCAAAAGAGGAATTTTTCAGCAAGCTGTTGCCTGTTGTAAACCTGTTGAAGTTGCGAGCAACATATGGCATAGTAGGGTCTGATGTAGCGCCGGGTAATCAATATCTCTACAACCAGGTATATAACCAGGGAGGGCCTTATAGTTTTGGACAAACAAACCAAAGCGCAGGCTCTATTTATGAAGGCGATCTGGGCAACAACAATGTTACCTGGGAAAAGGCAAGGAAATGGGATGTGGGGCTGGACCTGAACCTGTTCAATGATAAACTGTCGCTGTCGGCCGATTATTTTCACGAATACCGGTACGATCAGTTGGTGAAGCCGGGCAATACACCGCTGATACTTGGTATAGGTGTGTCGCCTACCAATGTGGGCATTACCGTGAACAGTGGATGGGAAGAAACATTTAACTATCACGACAAAATAGGCAACGTACAATACAGTTTCGGACTGGTATGGTCATACGCAAAGAACAGGATAATATATATGGCAGAAGCATCGCCCAGGTATCCCTGGCTGGCAGCAACGGGCCATCCCATTAATCAGCCCCTGGGGTATCAATTCCAGGGCTTCTACAGCCAGTCAGATGTAACCGACCCGAAGGTGGCCAAACCAGTGGGGGCGGGAGGCATTCAACCAGGTGATCTGAAATACAAGGACCTGAATGAAGATGGTGTTATTGATCAAAACGATATTACAACCATCGGCAGGCCTAATCTGCCTAATACTACCATCGGGTTGCCGATCAAGATCGGGTACAGGGGATTTGATGCCAGTGTACTTTTCCAGGGGGCCTTTGGCTATAGTCTGGGGCTTACGGGTACCGCCATCGAACCCTTCAAAGGTCAATTTCAGCCAATACATGAAAAGCGGTGGACGCCGGCTACGGCAGCAAGTGCGGAATTTCCCCGGCTTACGAGCAATCCAACCACCATCAACAGCCCGGGCGCCTATAATTCAGATTTTTGGGTGATCAATGCACACTATATCCGTTTGAAAACAGTAGAACTGAGTTATGGCTTGCCCCAAAAGTGGCTGCCATTAAAGATCAATAACGGGCGTGTGTACCTGAGTGCTTATAACCTGGTCACCTGGAGTAATGTCAGCAAAAAATACCAGGCAGACCCTGAGGTTGCCAGTAATACAGCGGGTGATGCCTACCTGGCACAACGCGTTATAAATATCGGTTTGCAGATAGGGTTATAGAAAATTACCAAAATGCCCTCAAAGGGCTTATCGGAAGGACAAAAGTTAGGGCAAAATATTATGATGATCAAAAAGCGAAAATATTTAATGGCGTCAATCAGTTCCCTCTTGTTAACTGTTTTTTCAGGTGCAGGTCAGGTGCCACGGAAATCCGTATCCTATGTTAACCCTTTTATTGGCGCCAGCACCAGTATAGATAAAGCAGGGGCCAGTCACGGGTTGGGTAAAACTTTTCCTGGCGCCACTACGCCTTATGGTATGGTACAGGTAAGTCCTAATACCATTACCGGTGGTGACAACGGCTCGGGTTATAGCTATGAACATACTTCTATTGAAGGGTTTGCTTTTACCCAGCTAAGCGGTATTGGCTGGTATGGCGACCTGGGTAATTTTTTGGTGATGCCGTCAACCGGACCATTACAAACAGCTGCAGGTAACCCGGAACAGGGATCAGCAGGATATCGTTCAACCTTTGCCAAACAAACGGAAGCGGCGAGCCCGGGCTATTACAAAGTGATGCTGTCAAAGTACCGGGTAAAGGCAGAAATGACGGCGGCGCCACACAGCGGCATGATGCGTTTTTCTTTTCCCGCCAATAACTGTTCACGCATACAGATAGACCTGGCGCGCAGGGTAGGAGGGACCTCCACTTCCCAATATGTGCGGATAGTGGACGACCACACTATTGAAGGATGGATGAAATGTACGCCCGATGGCGGTGGCTGGGGCAATGGTGAAGGACATGCAGACTATACCGTATACTTTTATGCGCAGTTCAGCAAACCATTAAAACAATATGGCGTATGGAGCGCTGCTATCCCTGATGACTGGAGCAGGAAAAGAGAAGATATTGAAAGTGGCCGTTATCAGGAGCGGGTGGCTGCCGCTGCCACAACCGGCATAACCAAACAACCCAATGAGCAACAGGGAAAACACCTGGGTTTTTTTACGGAGTTTGCCACAACGGAAAATGAACAGGTATTAATGAAGGTGGGTATTTCTTTTACAGATAGGGCGCATGCGAAAATGAATCTGGAAAAGGAGATCGCTGGTTGGGACTTTGACAAAGTGCATGCAAAGGCCCGGGATGTATGGAACCAGGCGTTGGAAAAAATAAAAATTGAGGGAGGGACCGAAGATGAGAAAACCGTTTTCTATACGGCATTATATCATACCATGATCGATCCCCGGGTTGTATCGGATGTGGATGGCGCCTATACCGGCGGTGATGGAAAGATACATAGTGGTATGCCCGGACAAACACGCAGAACGGTATTCAGCGGGTGGGATGTATTCCGTAGCCAGATGCCGCTGCAAACGATCATTAACCCGGCGCTGGTAAACGATCTCCTTTGTTCGCTAACCAATTTGGCCGATGAAACAGGCAGGCACTATTTTGAACGATGGGAATTGCTGAATGCCTATTCAGGTTGTATGATTGGCAACCCGGCTGTATCTGTATTGACAGATGCGTACACAAAAGGAATCAGGGGATACGACGTGCCAAAAGCATATACGTATGCTCGTAATAGTTGCGAGCGGTTTGGTAATGGTGACAGAGGGTGGACCCATACCAGCGAACCGGAAGATCGTCGCCGCAACTCCTATGGCAATTCGCCCTTTCCTATTTCCAATACATTGGAAAATGCTTATTCAGAATGGTGTCTTTCGCGGCTGGCAGCAGCGCTTGGCAAAAAAGAAGATGAAATGAAGTATGCGCGCAGCGCGCTGAGTTATAAAAACGTGTTTGATCCGGCCAAACATTGGTTCCGGCCGCGGAAGGAAGATGGCAGTTGGGAAGATTGGCCGGCAGAGGGCAGGTTGAAACAGTTTTATGGTACCGTGGAAAGCAATCCCTATCAGCAGGGCTGGTTTGTTCCGCACGATATTCAGGGAATGGTACAGCTGATGGGTGGAAGGGACAGCGTGATCGCTGATCTGCTTCATTTCTTCAACAGTGCACCTGCCAGCCTGTTGTGGAACGATTACTACAACCATGCCAACGAGCCTGTGCATCACGTGCCCTTTCTCTTCAACCGCCTGGGAGCGCCCTGGCTAACGCAGGAGTGGAGCCGGAAAATATGCGCCCGCGCGTATCACAATAAAGTAGAGGGATTGGTAGGCAATGAAGATGTGGGGCAAATGTCGGCCTGGTATGTGCTGGCAGCCGCCGGTATTCATCCGGTATGCCCCGGCGATACGCGGTACGAGATTACCAGTCCGGTGTTCTCCAAAATTGAATTACAATTAGATCCACAATATGCGAAAGGCAAAACCTTTAAAGTGACAGCAAAAAATAATTCGCCAACAAATGTGTACATACAGCGTGCATGGCTGAATGGAAAGGTGTATGAGAAATGCTGGATTGATCATGCAGATATCGTAGCCGGTGGCGTGCTGGAATTACAAATGGGCGCCGCGCCAAATACCAATTGGGGTAAGCCGGCGCTGAGTGAAAGCCTGTCCCGTACTTCAGTCGGGATCGAAGGGTCGAGCCCAAAGCGTTGAGCGTCCTAAGCGTCCTAAGTCTCGCTTCTGCGGGGAAGGATCGAAGCGTTCCTAATCTAAACGACATTGGTAAAGTAATGGTGAATATCTTTAATAAATAGGTATGAAAATAGTTGTTGTTTTTTTACTGGTATTGGGGCTGCACCCGGTTTTTGTTTGTGCTGCAGGCAATGAGCCCGGTGGCTTGCAATTGGGCAGCGGTTTACAGGACAGCATGGTGATCCAACAGAACAGGCCATTCACCATTTGGGGGAAAGCGCAAGCTGGTAAAGAGGTGTCCCTCCGTGCCGACTGGATGTCCGGCGCCCTAACGGTGAAGGCTGACACGGACGGTAATTTTTCAGGGATCATCGCCGTGCCGGCTGTACAGTCCGGTGATTACAGCCCGCATAGCATCGAAGTGCGTGATGGCATTTCGGCTGTTATCCTTCGCAACGTATTGATCGGTGAAGTATGGCTTTGCAGTGGACAGTCCAATATGCAGTTTAGTTTGAAGGAGGTCGTGGATTCCACCCGCGAAGTGGCCGCGGCTAACTTTCCCAATCTTCGCCTCCTGAATGTGGCATTGAACTTCAGCGCCACGCCTGTAGAATCCTTTAATGGCAAATGGGTGAGCTGCAGCCCTGCAACTGCCAGGGAGTTTAGCGCGGTGGGTTATTATTTTGGCCGGGAGCTACAGCAAACATTGCATGTACCAGTGGGTATTATATTCACCGGTATCGGGGCTTCTGCCGCCCAGGCTTATGTGCCGCAGCCCGAGCTGGCCGAAGATACGCTGCTGAACCGCGTGTATCTGCAGCCTTATCTGAACAGTGAAAGATCAAAGGAGCTTATTAACGGCGGGTTTAGTTTTGAAAAAGTGACACGTCCTTTTCTTTTATACAACGCCATCATTTATCCGTTGAGACGTACATCAATCAGAGGCATTTGCTGGTATCAGGGAGAAAGCAACCGGCACGAGCGGGAAAGTTATACGAAGCTGACACAAACCCTTATTACAAGTTGGCGGAAGACCTTTGGTCAGGGCGAACTGCCATTTTATTATGTGCAGGTGGCGCCTTATTTTCTGGAAAAGGAAGATCCCACATTGGCAGATTATGCTTTTTTTCGCGAAGCGCAGGAAAAGGTTTCAGCGCTTGGCAATACAGCCATGATCACCACCATTGATGTAGGCGAGGCGAAGAACCTGCACCCACATAACAAAAAGCCCATTGGGGTACGGCTGGCGAAGACCGCACTGAATCGAACCTATGGGCTATTGGGCGTTGTATGGCGGGGTCCCCAATACCAGCATATGGAGGTCAGTGGGAAAAAAGCCATTATCTATTTTGAACCGGGTACAACTGCAGGTGGCTTGCGCACGGATGATGGCGGTGCACCGCCTTTTTTTACGATCGCTGGTGACAATCAGCAATTCTACCGGGCCGAAGCAACAATTGATGGAGATAAGATCATTGTTTGGAGTGATAAGGTGAAAAAGCCGGTGGCGGTGCGTTATGCATTTACGAATTATGCGGTTACCACATTACATAACGGAGAAGGATGGCCTGTAATCCCTTTTCGTACAGATAGCTGGGCAGAACCAGCTTCAAAAACAAATTAATGAAGAAACTGCTGTTACCTGTATTACTATTTTTGGGGCTGGAGGTTACGGCGCAGACCGCTTATTTTATTGATGGCTATCACGGCGGTATCTATGGCCATCTTCCATCGTGGCAAACAAAATTCATGGTGGAAAAGCTGGCTCAATATCCCGACTGGAAAATTAACCTGGAGCTGGAGCCTGAATCCTGGGATAGTATCGCGCTACAGGATCCGGCAGCCTATGCAGCTTTTCGGGCACTTTTCGCCAACCAGTCGGCCAATGGGCGCATCGAATATGTTAACCCTGCTTACGGCCAGGCTTATCTGTACAATGTATCGGGCGAAAGTGTGATCCGGCAGTTTGAGTATGGGATAAAAAAATTACATCAACATTTTCCTACAATACAGTTCACTACCTATTCATCAGAGGAACCCTGCTTTACAAGTGCCTTACCGCAGATCTTACAATCTTATGGATTCAGGTATGCTTCGTTGAAGAACCCCAACACTTGTTGGGGTGGCTATACGCGAGCCTATGGCGGGGAATTGGTTAATTGGATCGGGCCCGATGGCAGTTCGATACTGACAGCACCCAGGTATGAAGTGGAGTCATTAAAACCACATTCCATCTGGGAAACTATTGCTTCTAGCAACAGCAAGGAATATGTTCGGAAAGCTTTTGCCTATGGCATACAGCATCCTGTTGGCATGTGTTTGCAGGATGCCGGCTGGAACTATGGGCCCTGGTTAACGAGAGCTAATGGCAGCAACGGCGTGTATACGCCAACTGTATATGAAACCTGGCGCGGATATTTCACGAAAGTCCTGAGCGCATTGTCCACCGAAGCCTTGGCGAAGGTGGAAGTCGAAAGACCGAGCGGAGTTAAAGGACGGAGCGAAGTCGAGGGCCTCGCCGGCGAAGCCATCAAAAACTGGCGATTTTCTCAGGAAGATGTATTGGTGGGGCTGATGTGGGGAGCGCAGGTGTTACAACGAATAGCCAGGTCAGTAAGACGATCAGAGAATGCCATTGTACAGTCAGAAAAGCTGGCGGCGATGGCAACGGTTTGGAAAAGCTCGGCCTGGCCGGAGGATAGTTTTGGAGCAGCCTGGAGGACCTTGTTACTGTCACAACACCATGATTGCTGGATTGTTCCTTACAACGGTCAACATGGAGATACCTGGGCAGGCAAGGTGGTTACATGGACAAATTTCACCAATGATATAAGCGACAACATAACGCAGGCGGCCATGCGGCAACTCTCGGGTGACGCGGGTCAGTACGTGCGGGTATTCAATACCACTGCCGTTGAACGGAATGAGTTGGTTCGCTTTGGCGACCGGCTCTTCCAGGCAAAGGTGCCGCCGATGGGTTATGCCAGCTACCGGCTCAATGCTTTGCCTGGCGTAAGCGGCGCATCGGTGATCCGGCTACACAATGGTGTATACCAGGTGGAGACCAGTTTGTACCGGATCCTGATTGATCCGGCAAAAGGAGGCGCCATCACCAGTTGGGTAGCAAAGCGGTTAGGCAATAAAGAGTTTGTGGAATCAGGAAAGCGCTTTAATGAGCTGCGTGGTAATTTTTATAATATGGGAGGAATTCAGCGCAGCACTGATACAGCGGCTGCGATTGAAATTGTTGAAAACGGTCCGGCTGAAGTAAAGCTGGCCATAAAAGGATGGATTGCGGGCAATGCTTTTACCCAAACGTTGACAGTACAGGAAGGACAACCCCGGGTGGATATTCATTTAAAAATTGATTGGAAGGATAACCCGGCTATTGGGGAATATCATGATGAACCAAAGGATACCCAGGTGAGAAAGGCTTATTACGACGACCGGTTCAAGTTGCTGGCGCTATTCCCGTTGAAGCTGTCATCGCAAAAGGTATACAAGAATGCGCCGTTTGATGTAACGCAAAGCAAGCTCACCAATACTTTTTACAACCGCTGGGATAGCATTAAGAACAATGTGCTGTTGAATTGGGTAGATGTGGTGGATGGAGCTGGCGAATACGGCATGGCGTTGTTGTGCGATCATACCACCAGTTACGTGCATGGTCAGCATTTCCCATTGGGATTAACGTTGCAGTATTCAGGTAATGGGATCTTCTACCGGAATTATACCATTGATGGTCCTTCTGAAATGAATTATGCGTTGATCCCGCACAAGGGTAGGTGGAACCAGGCAGGGCTTTGGGCGGAGGGCACAAAATGGTGCGAGCCGTTGATGGCGGCCTCTGCG
>DASUVL010000686.1:0-5647 GCA_036379015.1 Niastella sp. | reverse complement strand
ATGAGTATATTGTTTTAAGCTCCGTATGCAGCGAAGACAGATTTCATAAGTTGATCGGGAATGTATGCTCCAGGATCTTGCAGGGCGTGGTACAACTGGAAATACCGGTAAGGTCATTTGAACATATAAATTGCAATGACGCGGATATCTGGAGATCGATCGCCAAACATTGGGCAATATCCCCGTTTGAGGAGGACCTGGATGAAAAAGTGATTGATGCATTGCACGACAGGCTGCATTCAACGATTGTAGCTCCTTATAGCATTGGTCTTTTTTTTGAAAATCTGTCGCCATCGCTAACAGGCAGTATAAGATCATTCTGCGAGAAAATGCTCCTGTTGCTGCACCAGAAAAAGCAGGCAAACAGGCAAAACGATATTAAGTACAGTCCTTTGTTCCTGTTCATTTTTGACATCCGGTCAGGACTTAACCTGTTTAGCAAGGGCAATTTTGAGCTTACACAAACTTCCTGTGAAAAGCTGTGCAGCCCCTTTATCTTATTCAACTCCGAGAAAGAATCGAAATCAACGATCAGGGTAGGGCAGGCGGTAGCATGGTTTGATAACTCATCCAGGAAACTAAATTCCAATCCGTATTTCAAATTAGATCTCGCCTGGGTAAGGCAGCAGTTTAACCAATCCCATGATGTAAGCATGATCGAATTTATACTGGCGGCTGCCCAGAAAACAGATCTGAAGGTGCAGGAAATAACTCAAATACTTTTAAAATCATATTAATTATGAATGAGCTGAAGCCATATCCCAATAGTACAAACGACAACGCCAGGGAGTATTCCGGCCGGTTTATCCAGAATATAAATGGCGTCATGGGCGCCCATGCAGTGAATCCAAAAATACCACAGGGGAAATTTGAATTCACCAATGAAAATGGACTGATCTCTGCAACGTTTGTTCCCGCCACGGATGGCGCCGGAAATAGTATAACCAGGCCAGGACGTACTATTCCGCCGTATATTCCTTCCCGCGATGTAAAAGAAATAGTACGGTTAGCCCAAATACTCAAGCGGCCCGTTCTGATCAAGGGCGAACCGGGCAGCGGTAAAACACAGCTCAGCAGGGCAGTGGCGTATGAGTGGTATGGCGATAACTACCAGCAACATTATTTTGAATGGATCGTGAAGTCAACCACCAGTGCGGCAGATGGCCTGTACAGTTTTGACCACGTAGCCCGCTTGCGCGACGCACAACTGGCTCAAATAGATGCGGGCCTGCGAAACAAAAAGAACACCGACTACCGGCAGTTCGGCCCCATGGCTATGGCTTTCCTCACCTCAACACCTGAACAGCCTTCCATTTTGCTGATAGATGAAATTGACAAAGCGGATATTGATTTTCCCAACGACCTCTTGCTGGAACTGGATGAACGCCGCTTTAAAATTCCCGATACAGAAACCGGCGAGATCATCGAAGCTGGCTATCCACCCCTTATATTCATAACCAGTAATGATGAGCGCGAATTGCCGGAAGCGTTCCTCCGCCGTTGTATTTTCCTGTACATGAAATTTCCCAACGACGACCAAATGAGGGAGATCATAAAAGCGCATTTGCCGGCATTGGTGAAAGACCAGGAGGAGTTCACTAAAACAATTTTGGCCGGCATCAATAATGGTCATGCCATGCAACCAAAGGATTTTATTGATCTGGCCAACAGGCAATTCAGAAATCTGAAGATAAAACGCGAGAAAGACCTGGTTGATAATAAACGGGTGAGCACCAGCGAGCTGATAGATTGGTTGACGGCCTTCCATTATGACTGGAAAAATAAAACAGAAAATTTTTACCAGCAGACCAGTGACTATATAAGCGCCTATATAAAAGAACAGGCCATAGATGGAAAAACAGAAGCCGAAGTGAATGAGGCATTAAAGAAGTTTGAAGATGAATCGATCGGTAATTATAATTTCTATAGTCAAACCGTGCTGAAATCATATGCAGCCATTGCCGCGAAGGAGCCGTTTAAAGGGGTAATGCAGGAGCAACCAAATTAAACAACATGGAAACCTATTCAAGCCATCTTCCATTCTGGTCGTTCTTTCATGAACTGGAAAAGCAACTAAGCTATGAACGCTGGGTTGACAAGTATAAACTATTTCTTGATCAGCTATACAGCACAACGTACCTTGACCGTGGCCCTGACGATCCACAAAAACTGTTACAATTATGCAAGGCGCTTTACCTGCAAAATATAAGTGACGAAAAGCGGTTTGAAACCCTGTTTTATGAAGCATGGAAAAGAGAAAATAACTTTTGGGAAACCAGCTTCCGGAACCTGAGGATGTTTAACCGGGAAAAACAGGACGAAGAATTCCCTTTGCCGGCAGCGGCAAAAAAAGAAGCAGATAAACCCGTTACGAATAATAGGGGCGGTAGCGGCCCCACGTGGAAGGAGCCGGGAAAACAGGATAAGTCGCCCCTGGAGACCAACAAAGAGAATGGATCAACGAAAAAATATTATTACAATCCCCCTGACGTTCCACAGCCGATAGAGGAAGCCGCCCCACCAGAGGTGGCGCAAATTTCCGCAAAACATGCCTTTAATTTACTCGATGAATATTTTCTGATAACCCGGCGCGAAATGAATAAAGCCTGGCAATATTTGCGGCATGAAGAGAAAGGCGAACCCACCAAAGAAGTAAACATTCCGGCCACCGTAAAAAAGCTGGCCCGTGATACTATCTTTACCGAACCGGTGTTCGTAACCGGGAAAATGAACCGGGAAGATACCTTGCTGATCTTTGTAGATTGCAATGGCTCCATGGTGCCATTTCATGAATTGAGCCGCCGGCTGATCAACTCAGCGAAAGCGTATGGCGGGCATAAGTATGCAGAAATATTCTATTTCCAGAATTATCCGTTAGGGTATGTCTTCCAGCGATCGAATTGTACAAAACCCCGTAAGACCATTGAGGCGTTTGCGCGTTCAAACAAACAGTTTACGACAGCTGTGATCATCAGCGATGCCGGGTTTGCCCGCGGATTTGGCAATGAAAAGCGATTTGAAATAAGATTAACCTACCTGGAACCTTTCTTTAAAATGCTTTCGGGGCATTGTGCCCGTACGCTTTGGCTGAACCCAATGCCCGAAAACAGGTGGCATAAACCAACCGCTGAAGCAATTGAGCAAAAGATACTCAGAATGGCGCCGGTACTGGAGAAAGGAATGAACACATTTCAAAATATAATGCGTAACCTGGTTAAAGTACACCCATCAAGCGTATGACCAAGCTGCCCGAACTTTTTCCCACTGATCAACTCGGCATTATTGAACGAACGCAAATTGAAACGTTCTATACAAAGTATACCGGAGAGTACTACGCCGACTACTCATTTGGCCATTTTCTGATGGCGGCTTATGCGGCTATTCCGGCTTATCTTACGCCCGACCTGTTGTATAAAATGTGGCAGAACTTTGGCGGGTATCAATGGAAAGACAGGTCTGAATTTGTACATCCCATAGCAGTAAACGATATTTTGCTGGCGCCCTTTTGTCGTGAAGTAAGTTATGAGTTGTTCAAAATGGAAGAAAACACCCGCCTGTCGTTTTTAAAATGGATGACCAGTGGAGATCTGTTATGGGAAAGCCTGCAGCCGCATTCGCTGGCATACATAGCCGGGTTTATTGAAAATTACCACGACCGGCCCAATGAAACCATGGTGCGGGAAGGCGCCAAATACCGGGAAGATCAGTTGATGGAAGTTAGAGTATATAAAGACCCCAAAGAAGTGGCTGATTTTTACCTTAGCAAATTGAAAGATGCCCGGAAAGAACAGAACGAACAGGAAATACTATCCATTATTACCAGTTTGAACAAAGCCATAAAGAAGGAGAACTATACGGGGTATACAAAAAGTAAAACCTTCGGTGCCCTTTTTAAGGAAAATGAATTGGACCTGTGGAAGCACGCTATTCAGCAGAATATGACTTCGTTTGCCAACCTGTTAGAACAAACAGGGCTCAACCAGGCAGAAGGTGGCTTGTTGCTGCTGAAACAGGAAAACAACGCCTATGCCATTCCGGTAAATAATACAGAAACACAACTGGTGAACCGGTTAGATGCGTTGGTGAAGCCGGTCAATTATGCCATCATTATAGGATGTTCAACGGAAGATATCGATAACTGTACGCTATTTGAAAAAACACTGGACGAAATTTCATTCGGGGAGAAATGGAAAATACAGGCCATTACAAAAAAGGTAAGTAAAGAGACATTATTACAGAACCTGGCCAATGAGCTGAGATCTGTTACCCCGGCAGATAACCTGATTATCTATGTGGGCGCTTTCAACGCTACGTTAACCAGTAACGGAAACTGCCAGATAAAATATTTTGAAGAAGCCATAACAGATGCAGAATTCAACAAGGTCTTATCGAACATACCGGAACCGGCCTCATTAACGATGGTGGTAGCCTGCCCACATGCCGCAACACCGTTCTGGCTCGATACCAATAAACCCGGCTATGCATTATTTGCAGCAACATCGGCTGATCAGAAAACCATACAAAACGATATCGATACATATACCAGGGCATTCTGCGCGGTGCTTGCCCGGTATCAGGGTCGCATCTCGAACCGGCAGCTCTACATAAAAACCATTCTCGAATTAGAGTTATATAGCCAGGATAACGGATCGCAATTACTCAGCAACAGAAAAACCTATTACCGGCAGTTTGCTTGTGATGATATCCCGGATGTACGAATACAACATAACCTCCGCTTATGCGGGTACCTCCATAAAACGGGTTCATTGGCCTGGGATGAAGAAACAGAGGCGGCCTTGCAAAAATTTAAAGCCGACTTTAAGTTGAACGGTGAATTACCTGGTATAGCCAATATGGTTGAAACAAAGGTGGAAGCCAATAGCAAAGAACAAAAGCCATTGTTGCTTTTTATATTTTCCGATAAGGAGAGAAAGCTGCCCGGTGTAGCAACGGAAATTCAGGCTATTAAAACGGTGTTGAAGAATAGTATCCTGAATACTTGCGATGAAATAAAGGTTTTTCAGAACAGGCCACTGAAAGAAGTAAACGATTTCATCAGAAATACCGGCAGCAGGAACAGAATCCAGCTAATATATTATTCAGGTTTTGATCATGCAGGGAATCCGAAATTTCCCGATGGAGAAATAGAACTGCAGCATTGGTGCGATTGGCTTTCGTACCAGGACAATATTGAGCTGGTAGTACTAAATACCTGTAAGTCGGGCCTGCTCGCATCCCGGTTGGCACAAATAGGAGTAGGGATGGCAATAGGTAGTTACGAGACCATTAAAGATGACGACAGTGCAGCCTTTGGTAGCAAACTGATCAACGCGATCACCAATAGCCGTAACATCTCATCCTTATCAATGCAAACAGGATAGTTATGAATCAGGAAGCTGAAAATTATTTTACCTTTTTTAAAGCCGGTTGGCGGGCAAACAATGCGCTGCCCGATGCCTGGTATGCAAAACAGGAGTATAAAAAACCAGATATATATGCCTTCTTCTGGGCGCCGCAAATAGAAGCCTTTGCCGGCTATACCGCGCAAAGCGCCCGCAATGCGGTTGACTTCAAAGAATTAATGACAGCCATCAGTGAACATAATTTAAAGACCTGGGATCTGCTGCCTTATGTATCAAACGGCGCA
>DASUVL010000685.1:0-23821 GCA_036379015.1 Niastella sp. | reverse complement strand
AAAGAGATTGTTGACTAAGTGGGAGCTCTGAATGTGGCTGCCACTGATGTTGGAACCGGAGAAGTCGCAGCTATCAATATTATTGCTATTTAGAATAAGTCCCGACATGTCTGAACCAATAAACAGGCATCGCTGCATGTTGGAGGAACTGAATTTTTCATGCAGATTTTTTAACCCGGAAAAGTCAGTGTCCACCAGGTTCTCACGTGACATATCCCAGCTAGGTTTTTTCCCTGCCTTGTCGGCCTCGCTCTGCCGAAGTGGGCTACGGGAAGGCGATGCAGGCAATTCATCGGATTGTTTAATCAAAGGCTCAACGGGTGGCAGCTCAGTAGCCTCAGATTGGAAGTTTTCTGAAAAATAGTTAAGATCAACACCCAGAATTTCCGCGAGACTGTTAAAAGTAGTGATGTCTGGCATTGATTCTCCGCGTTCCCACTTTCCCACTGCCTGTGAACTGATGAATAATCGCTGGGCGAGTTGGGCCTGAGAAATATTTATTTTCTTCCGTGCTTCGGCAATTTTATTGCCGATCATTTTTGCATTTAACATTGGTGCTATGTTTTTGTTTTGACACTACAAAGATATTCTGATTCATTGCCAGGATCAGTAAAAGAGCAACAACTTGTAGTTGTAATTACGCTACTTATCGTTGTTATTCAACAACTACGGGTAGTATATACCTGAATTTAAGGTTAATGCCTTTTACAAGCGTTTTGGATTTTATTATCGGTAAATTTATAGTGTGGAAAATAATCTCTATATGTTATTGGGCCTATCCCTGGGATTAGGTTTGTTGGTAGGTCTTCAGCGTGAGTACGCCAGTTCAAAAACTGCCGGTATCCGTACTTTTCCTTTAATAACACTCACTGGTACCATTTGTGGATTGTTGGCAAAAGAATTAGGGGGGTGGATCTTAGTAGCTGGTTTTTTGGGCGTCATTTCTTTACTGATCATTGGAAGCATTCAACAAATAAAAAATAAAGAAGAAGCAGGCGGTATTACAACGGAGGCAGCCGTATTACTTATGTTTTCATTGGGCGCTTACCTGGTTTTTGGTAAACCAATTGTGTCCGTTGTTCTTACAGGTGTTGTTACCGTGTTATTACATTTTAAAACTTCTTTACATGGCCTGGTTAGTAAGATAGGGGAGCAGGATCTGAGAGCTGTGATGCAATTCGTATTGATCTCCATGGTAATTCTTCCCGTACTTCCGAATACCACATACGATCTGTATAAAGTTTTAAATCCAAGGGATATATGGCTAATGGTTGTTCTAATTGTGGGTATTAGTCTTTGCGGATACTTTGCTTATAAATTATTTGGCGACAAGGTGGGCGTTTTATTGGGTGGGGTTTTAGGCGGTCTTATATCGAGTACGGCTACCACTGTTTCTTACGCTAAAATGGCAGCCCGGAACATTACTCCAGGTAAACTGGCCGCCTTTGTAATTATAACGGCTTCAACCATTGCTTTGGTGAGGGTATTAATTGAAATAAGAATAGTGGCGCCTTCCTCTTTTATGTATTTGGTATTTCCCCTTGTGGCGGAATTAGCTGTCATGATCATTCTTACCGGAATATTGTCTTTTAAACAGCAAAAAGAAGCCTTAAAAATGCAGGACCAAAAGAACCCTGCTGAATTGAAAAGTGCTGTCATGTTTGGCTTGTTATACGCGGTTATAAGTTTTTTGTCAGCGGCGGCGAATGATAAATTGGGGAGTGAGGGGTTATATGTTGTTTCCGTTTTATCGGGTTTGACTGATATGGATGCCATCACGTTATCTACTGCTAAAATGACGGAGCAAAAAAAAATAGATGCTTCCCTGGGATGGCGGCTAATTCTTATTGCATTTATGTCGAACCTTGTGTTTAAAGGTGGCATCGCCATGGTAACAGGAGGTAAGGGACTTGGTAAGACAATCGCATTGCTGTTTGGCATTGCCATTGTAACCGGGCTTGCCATTCTTTTTTTATGGCCTGCCTGATGCAAACCATTACTTATAGTAGGTTATGATTGTTATTCATTTACTTTGGTTTTGAACTTTCCATTTGCGAAATAATTTTATTCACTTCCGTTTCTGTAGATTTAAGTTTTGCCTGGCAAAACACAATTAATTCAGAAGCTCTCTTCACCTTTTCTGCCAGCACATCTACAGAAACAGCTTCATTTTCAATTTCTTTTGCTATTTGAGCAAGCTCATTATAAGCAACTTCATACGTCAAAATTGTTTCCATTATATTTTGTTTTGTCTTTTACAGATGACGTTATTTTAGTTTCAGATAGTATTATGTCAATATCATTACCTACTTTAATCATATCTGGATTGCTGATAATTTTATTGTTTACTTTAATTATTGCAAACCCTTTTTTTAAAATGTTCTTTGGCGACATTAAGTTTATAATGGAAACAAAATGGCCGAGATAACTTCTTTGATTTTTAAGATACTGAGCATTGAAAGTTTTTATATTGTCAGTAATATTTCTGATATCTGTAATTCTGTTATATAGAACGATCTTTGGTTTGGATGTGATTTGGCTGGCGACGGATGTTAGCTCACTCTTTCGATTAAAAATGATTGACTTGGATGTATTGATTGTAATTTGATTGATTTTAACAAGCGTGTCTTTATTATGTGTAATAATATTTCTTGAATTATTTACAATTGTACTATTTAGTGAGGCAAGTGTCTGGAAATAATATGAAAATAATTGTTGCGATTTGATAACAATATTTTTTTGAAACACTAACATGTTTTCTTCAAACTGTTTGTTGTGGCCAATAATAAATTCGGCAGCTTTGGTCGGTGTTTTTGTTGCGGTATGCGCCATCAGGTCTGTAATAGTTTCATTTTTTTGGTGCCCAATGCCGGTAATAACAGGGATCGGAAATTTGGCAACCGCACGCCCAATCCTATAGTCGTCAAATAATAGGAAGTCAGTCTGGGCGCCCCCACCTCTTATGATAACGACTGCATCATATGATATTTGGGAATTAAAGACTTCAATGATTTTTGCAAGCAAAAGATCAACATTGCTTTCGCCCTGAACAACCGTAAAATAATCATCAATTTGAAACTTGTATCCGTGTGGATTGTTGGAAAGTGTATGCCTGAAGTCTTCGCCGCCGGCAGAGGTTTGAGATGTAATAAGTGCAATTCTTTGTATGACAATTTTATGGCTTAAGCGATTATTTCTGGTGTAATATCGCTCACCGATCTTTTGTACGAAGGTTGGATTTTCTGCTACTAATCTTGAAAGTGTTGCCTGGCGTTGTTGCTCCAACACACCCAATGTAAAATTTGCATCAATGTCAATTACATTCAATTTGAACCCGTGGACGGAATGAAACTGCAACGATACAAGCAGCAGGACATTAATGTTATTAGAAAATATTTGTCCTGTTACTGTTTCGAAATTGGATATTTTACCTGAGCCAGTGCCCCAGGCATTTGCAGAAATTTTCGCAATGATACCGCTTGAATTAGGGTCTTTCTCGACGAAATCGAAATAATGGTAATTTTTTTCGCGTTTATAAGTGTGATTGGTAACGTCACCAACCACCCAAAATGTACGGCTGCTAAAATTTTGAATTATAACTTCTTCTATCTGCCGGTTAAGGTCAGAAAGTCTTATATAGTTTAAATCAGGCATCATGTTCAACCAGGTACACTTAGTTTCGTAACTTGAGTTCGGTTATTCATAAGGTAGTATAATCATCAAATATAATTTGTTTTTTGATAATTTTGCCGAATGCAAGACCTTGATTCATTCCTCCATCTCTATAAACAAAACAATACACTACCCATCCGCCTTATCTCACCCAGCTTCGGCCATCTTCCCCCCGAAGTCGTCGGCCAATTTGGCCTAACCCACCGCAAACCTCACTATTTCTTCATCTTTGTACTGGAAGGCACAACTCATCACGGTGTTGACCTTCATCAGTTCGATATAAAAAGCAACGAATTGCTCTTCATTCTCCCACACCAAATACACCAGCTACCGTCCACAAAACAAGGCATTAACTATTTCAAATTTGCTTTTGATGAACACTGTCTATCCCTCTTGCCAAAACAATATCCCTTCCTTGTCAACCCTTATAACAACCAAAAAATTCAATTCATCGCATCTGCTGCTGCCAGGTTACAATCCATCTTCCAAATGCTCGTCGAATTATTAAGCGTAAAGGACACCGACCCTGAGCTTATTCTCGCGCATCTCAATAGCCTGTTAACAGAGATAAATGCAGCTTATTTTTCAGCCGGCAAGAACCCGGCAGACGACAGACTCTCCAAATACATCCGCTTTAAACTCTTTGTAGAGAACAACCTCACCAATCACCCAACGGTTCAACATATTGCTGAAGAACTTTCCTTCAACACCAACAGTTTATACAACACCGTTAAACACTACTCCGGGCTTTCCCCAAAAGAATTTATCACCAACCGGCTGATATTGGAAGCAAAACGCCGTCTTTACTATGGGGAGAGTTCTTCGATCAAGGAACTGGCTTACGAGCTCGGTTTCAACGATCCGGAATACTTCTCCCGGTTATTTAAAAAAGTTACTGGTAAAACCATAGCCACGTTCGTTCAGGATTTGTCAGGGAACTAATGCGTTTTGTCCGGCTCGCTCTGCAATGTTCTTTTCATCTTTGTTTTCACAAAGAAGAAACTATGAACAGAAAATTAGGAACAAACGGCCCACTGGTGTCCGCTATCGGTTTAGGATGTATGGGTATGAGTGGCGCTTACGGTCAATCAGATGAGGCCACATCCATCGCCACCATTGAGCGGGCGCTTGAACTCGGCCATAATTTTTTAGACACGGCCGATTACTATAAGGTAGGGCACAATGAAGAATTGATCGGTCAGGCGATCAAAGGTAAACGGGATAAAGCTTTTCTCTCGGTTAAAACAGGACAGCTTTTTACGCCCGGCCCTAATGGAAGCATGGCGCCCGGGCCGGTAAATGCTCGTCCTGACCACCTGCACAATGCCATTGTTTACAGCCTGCGCCGGCTTAAAACCGACTATATCGATCTGTATACCCCGGCAAGGGTTGACCCAAACGTACCTATCGAAGAAACAATAGGTGCACTGGCCGATCTCGTACAAAAGGGCGTGATCCGTTACATTGGTTTATCGGAAGCATCGGCAGAATCGATCCGGAGAGCTGCTGCTGTTCATCCCGTTGCTGCGCTGCAAATAGAGTATTCGCTGTGGAGCAGAGATATTGAAGCAGCCGTGCTGCCAACGATACGGGAACTGGGCATCGGCCTGGTGGCTTATGCACCTTTAAGCCGTGGCTTTTTAAGCGGCGAGTTCAATAAGCCGGAAGATATCAAAGATATCCGTGCCAATATGCCGCGTTATCAGGGAGAGAACTTTTATAAAAACCTCGAGCTGGTTGAAAAGATCAAAACGTTAGCTGCCGATAAAGGCTGTACGCCAGCGCAGTTAGCTATTGCGTGGGTGTTGTCACAGGGCGACGATGTAATCACTATTCCCGGCAGTAAACGCATACAACATTTGGAAGAAAATATCGCAGCTGAACATATACAGCTTACCCGGGAAGACCTGGAAAGTATTAACACCATGATGCCCGCCGGCGTTGTCTCCGGCACCCGGTACCCTGACAAATTCCTGCATGCGTTGAACCGGTAGTTACCAGCCCATTCTTGCTTCATTGGGTTGGTTTTCTTTCAGGAAACGGAACCCAATACAAATTTCATGGCTGCCTTTGCTATATGATGATATATGCCGATCGATACCCCATTCATACAAATAGCCAACAGTCAAATTCTTTGTAATATTCAACCCAAGGCCTGTGCCGAATGCATCATCTTTCCTGTACGTACTGCCTATCCAGAACAGGTGCTGGAATCGCAGTTTTGCACTAACATCATAGCGGAGCGGACCGGCAAAATCAGTTTTAAGAATACCTGATAGCCAAAGCCCTGTTCCTTCATCATCTAATGGGAAAGAATACCCGATGGCCCCCAGCAGTTGCTTCCTGTACTTTGACTCGCTATTGGAAACATCTACAAACCTGGATGGCAGGATCTGCAGGAGTGACAGGCCGGTAAAAAAACGCTTTCCATTAAGCAATATGCCTGCATTCATGTCGGGCGAATATTTTTTTGTCATCGATGCCTGCGCAACGGTAGCCGGATCGGTGGGTTGATCGGGGAAAACAGTTTTCGACAGATCATATTGCGTACGGTGAAGCCCGCCTGCAAACCCCGCCGACAATGTAAGGCCAGTGGATAAAGGCATATGATACGCATAACCGATATTCAGATTCACCGTTGCATAAGGCCCTATTTTATCAGAATAAAGATTGAAGCCCAGGCCATGACCTTTGCTGATAACATATGTTTCGGGCTGTGCATCTGTAGATTGTCCCTTTGTATGTAAACGCATGTCGCCACTGAGCCAGGCCGTGGAAGGAGCGCCATCAATGCCTGCCCATTGCCTGCGTAAACCCACTCGCAACTGACTGTAATCTTCAATGCCAATAGCAGCAGGATTGAGAAAAGAATAATTAAACATATACATGGATTGCTGCGGACGCGTTTGGGCAGCGGCTCCGCAACAAATGGTTGCGACGAACGAAAAAGTTATTATGTGGCGTTTCATGTTACATTAGTTTTTTTAGTGTCCTGAAGTAGGGGGATTTTCATACTTCCTACTTCTTACTTCAATAAATTCAACCATCCTGTAAAAACTGCCTCACCGGGTGCTTTTCGCAAACGATAGAAATAAACACCGGCAGGTAGGTCTTTGCCTCCTTTTTTTCCATCCCAACGGGAGAAACTTCTTGATTCAAATACCACCTGTCCGTCGCGATCCGCTATAGTTACATAAACGTTGGGATAATTTCTTAATTCAGGAACCAGCCAGTAATCATTAATGCCATCTCCATTGGGCGAAAAGGTATTGGGAATGGGGAGGGTTTGCAGTCTGATCTGTACGGTAAAATTGTTGCTGCACCCCTGCGGGTTGGTCACCTTCACCGAGTAATCGCCGGATGCTCGTACGGTAATGGTATTGGTGGTTTCGCCAGTACTCCATGTATAGGCAGTCCCGGATGGTGCTGCCAACTGATACCCGGCAACAACCCCTGCACCTGTTGGGTTTTGCATGATAGTACCTGCAGGTACAGGCAATACCGTTAATTGCCCGCTTGCATAGTTGAAACTATAGTTAGCCGCGGCGCCGCCGGAGGGTGTAAGCGGATAGTTCCCTGCTGCGTTATACGACGGTATATTTACCGCGGGCTGACTGCTTAAGGCAGCAGCATTATCGCCATTTTTAAATCCTGTATAGCTTACCGGCACTGTACCCACAGCATCTTCGAGACAAACGGTTTTGTCGCCTGCTGTTGCTGTTAGTAAGGCCTTATTGATAACCAGGTTTGCCGGTACATAAGTAAGCTGGTAATTATTATTTACTGTCAGGGTATTTTTTACAATAGAATAATTGCCTGTGTTTTCACCGGGTGTTCTGTTTAATACACCTGTAAAGCCATCGCCGCTTACTAATGCAGGCGAATAAGTATATGTCAACACAGGGTCGGCATCACCGTATACTTTTAACCTTGCATCGGCAGTTACGGTAAGTGCTTTGGGAGTAATGGTAAGATCGGCCAACGTATAGTTAAGGGTATAATTGTTACCGGCGCTAAGCGTTCCCTGGTTAATAGCGTGCGTGCCGGTATTTTCTCCTGCTACCCGGTTAAGGGATCCCGTAAGGGCATCTATACCCACCAGTCCGGTGGCGGTATAGGTTAGCACCGGGTCGGCATCACCGTATACTTTTGATTTGGCATCGGCAGTTACGGTCAGGTCTTTGGGGGTTACGGTGAGCGCAATACTGGCTCCTGTAGCCGGATCATACTCACTGTTGCCAATTTGAGAAGCTGTGATAGTGGTAGTGCCCACCCCGGTAATATGTATATAGTCTCCTGTTACAGAAGCTATGGCCGTATTGCTGCTGGTATAGGCAACTGGTAGGCCCGAGCTGGCAGTAGCCGGACTAAGATCGGCATCGCCATAAATTTTTATTAAAAGACTGGTAGCAGTAATAGTTTGCTGTTTCATGGACCGTTCATAGGCGCCTATGTCTATAACACCATCGAATAACCGGGCGTTACCGGCCAGGTCGTTATCGGTGGTCAGGCTGCTATTATAGGCATCGCCATCGGCTGCTTCGTAGCTCCCATTGGAACCGGTGTTAATAGCCGGGCTGCCAGCCTTCAGGCTGCAACCACCGGCAGCAATGTTTGTAAACAAGGGGTCGGTGCTGCCATCTATATTGCCATTGGAACCGCCGGCCTGGCCCTGGATAAGGCAATAACTAAAGGGCGCAAAGTTGCTGCCCAGTGCACCGGAACTATTACCCCAGATAATGGTATTTTGTACGTTGAGCCATCCTGCAGAAGAATAAATACCGCCGCCATAGTTTGCTGTGTTCCCCGCAAAGGTGCAATTCACTACATACCCATAACCAGCCACGTTATTGAATATTCCGCCCCCAAACCTGCTGGCTGAATTCCCCTTGAAGCAACAATTGACAATACGTGGTGAGGCATAGTCATTAAACAAACCGCCACCATACGTTGCGGCATTTCCACTAAAGGTACAATTGGAAATGAAAGGTGAAGATGATACAATTTCCATCCCTCCACCAAAACCATTGTAAGTGGTTTGTCCGTTAACAGTAATAGGAAAGTCACTGCCATTGGCATTCCCGCTGCGGATGACAAACCCATCCAACCTCGCTGTTCCTGCATTGCCGGCAGCTACTACTACATGGTAAGCATTCTCATTGCCATTGGCCGTTAATTTGCCGGTAGCGTCATAGGTGTCATTGCCTGCAAGATCCCCGCTCAGGATGGTTGTATTTGTTGCCCAATTGCGTTGTGTTAATTGTGTTTCGGTGCCGGCAAAACCTCCATAAACCTTTACATCTGTTTTCAGCACAAAAGCATTATCGCGGTCGGAGGGATTGGCTTCGGAGCCATTATCGGCCCGGTGTGCAGGTTTGTAGATTCCTGCGGCCACCCATACCTGCTGTGCACCGGTCGTGTTGATGGCTACCTGCAGATCGGGTATGGCGTTGGCCCAGCTATTACCTGTAAAATTGCCGGCGCCGCTCTGCGTCACATACATAATGCCATTGGCGTCGGGATGAGGTTGCTGAACTTCATAAGCACCGATATCTATAACAGTTTCGATTAAACGGGTGTTACCGGCCACATCGGTATCGGTGGTCAGGCTGTTATTGCCCGTGTTGCCGTCGGCTGCTTCATAGCTGGTATTGTCACCGGCATTAATGGCCGGACTGCCGGCCTGTAGACTGCAATCACCGGCGGCCGCGTTGGTAAACAAAGGGTCGGTGGCGCCAGTCAGGCTATGATTAAATGTATGATAACCATCTACACCGGTACTGTTATCCCAGAGGATGGTATTTTGTATGTTGACCAACCCTGCAGTGGAATAGATGCCCGCACCTCTTGGAGATGTATTCTTCGTAAGGGTACAATTTACTACATAGCAGATATCGAGGGTTTCAGTATATATTCCGCCGCCAAGAGAGGAAGCTGAATTCCCCCTGATGCAGCAGTTGACAATGCGGCGTATACCATGACCATATGAAAAATACACGCCGCCGCCATAGTCAGCCGTGTTTTCGCTAATAACACAATTGAAAATGCCGGGAGAAGAATTGTTGTTGTATATACCACCACCTATACTGTGTGCCTTGTTTTTGATGAAACTACAATTGGAAATTTCGGCAAAAGAGTCGTTGTTGTATACGCCACCACCCATACTTGCCGTGTTTTTGTTGAAACTACAATTGGAAATACGGGGAGAAGATATGGTATTATACATGCCCCCGCCTTCTGATGCTGCATTACCGTTGAAACTACAATTGGAAATATAGGGAGAAGAGGAATTATTATACATTCCCCCACCAATTGATGAGCTATTCCCGTTGAAACTACAATTGAAAATGCCGGGAGAAGAAACCGCATTGAACATCCCACCGCCACTGATCTTGCCAACACGTTGCCCGTTAACCGTTATAAAAGAACCGCCGTTTTTGGCATAGCCGCCCCGTATCGTAAACCCATCGATCCTCGCTGTTCCCGCATCGCCGGCGGATATCACTACGTGGGAGGCATTCTCCTCGCCATTGGCGCTAAGTTTCCCATCTGCATCGTACGTATCATTGCCTGTAAGATCCCCGCTCAGGATGGTTGGGTTCGTTGCCCAATTGCGTTGTGTTAATAGTGTTTCGGCGCCGGCAAAACCTCCATACACTTTTACATCTGTTTTCAGCACAAAGGCATTATCGCGGTCGTAGGCATTGGCCGCCGAGCCATTATCGGCGCGGTAAACAGGTTTGTAAGTGCCTGCGGCTACCCACACTACATCATTGGCAGCCGATGCATTGATCATCACCTGCAGGTCGCCCGAAGCATTGGCCCAGGAAGAACCGTTGCCGGTTCCGCCGGGTTTAATATACCGGATAGTTTGTGCCGTGGTTACAACGCTGAGTAAAGCAAAGAACAGGGCAATAGGGATCTTTTTCATCAAGAATGATGTTTGGGCTTTAGAGGTAATGCTTTCAGTATGTTGGTTTGGTTTTTAGCTGTTGATCGCGGTAAACCAAACGCAGCATGTCATGAATTGTAGGGGTACAGGTGAGTTACCATGAACTATGGAGTCACCTGTACATCAAATTTTATAGTGGCTTTTGCCTGCAGATCTTTTGTAATGGGCCTGCGGGTAGTACCGGATATTTTGTAATAGAAAGAAGTACCTGAAAAATAATTCTTCAGTTCCAGGCTGCTGTTGACCGGCAGGTTGAGATAAGAAGTTGCTGTATCCCGGTTGCTGCTCAATTCGGCCAGCGTGGCAAGGGTGCTGTTATTATTGGTAGAAAGTTCGGCCTTGCAAGTGCTGAGAACGCCAAAATGGTTTAGTGTATCAGCGTTTTGTAAAGTGATGGCACAGGCGGTTATTTTTACCGATTTAATGTTATTGATGCCGAGGGATGAATTTTCTGCTTTTATAAGACTGTCCACATTCAACGAGGTACTAAACTGTGCCAGTGTATAGGTGCCGGCGGATGGCTGTGCTGGAATGGTAAAGCTGATATCGGCCGACTGCATGGGCACATTCACCTTTACAAGGCCCTTTATTTTGTTACAGGACGAGATGCATACTACAAACGCAAAAAGAACTTTCACTTTTTTCATGACGGGGTTGAGTTTTTTTATTTTAAAATAGGGTGGACGTATTTTCCCAAAAGTAATGTGGAGGATTTCGGACGCAAATACCCAAAAGTAGGTATGCCGTGCAGCCATAATGAGGGTATCTGTTCCTTTGTACCCATTTTCAGGTAGTTTTACCCAACGAAAGAAACCCCAACTTTACATCAATGCTGGTATATTTTAAAAAACATGATTGGTTCCGGTTCCTGGCATTGACCTGCTGTTTGATGATAAGTAATTGCACCATTGCCCAAACGACTATTGATACCCTGGTGCTTGGCAATAAGCAGGAATATCCCATTAACGACTATTTGCAGTGGTTAAAAACAGATCAGCCGATAACGCCGGCTGTAGCATTCCAAATGTTGCAGGGTGGGAGGGGACAAAGACTGGCTCCTGAACACGCCATTAACTCAGGGTTCACCAACTTTTATTTCTGGATGGCTTTTACATTAAGAAATAATTCAGCCAGCGATGAAAAATTGTTCTATGCATTCAATAATCCTTCCCTGCATGCCATTGAAATATATAAACTGACAGACACCCGGTTTACGAATATGGCAGTGATGGGTTCGGTAAAACCCTTCTATACCCGTGCATATCCTTATCACGATTTTGTATTGCCCATTCATGTGCCTGCAGAACAGTCGGTAACTTATCTTATTATGGCCGAAAGACGCGGGGAAATTTTCAGTTCCAAACCTGAACTAATAAGCGAAAATTATTTCAGGGGGAAGGAGCAGAATTTATATACCGTATTTGGGATCATTCTTGGTATTTTGATCTTTAATATCATCATCAATTTCTTCCTGGGTATTTCCCTGAAAAATGGCATTCACTACCTGTACGCATTGTATGTTTGCGCTGTTCTGTGTTGGTTTTTCAGCAGTCTGGGGCTCGATTTTCAATACCTCTATCCCAACCACCCTTCATTTGTCCCCATTTCACAGCCGGTTATAGGAGGCATTACCATGATCCTGATGGCGCAACTGGCTATCGTCTTTTTAGGGTTGCGGCATTCTACCAGTAAAGCCTATTTATTTCTCAACCTGGCAAAATGGTTATTGATCGTCTCACTCCCTGCCAAACTTATCATTTATATCTGGTTCAATCATATACATCTGTTAAAGCTGCTTTTCAGCAATGTATATCTGATCGCTATATCCAGTGTAGCGATCGGTATGATATGGGCAGCCGTAGCGCAGATAAGAAAGGGTTTCAAGCCTGCCTGGTTTTACCTGGCGGCTATTGCCTACCTGGCATTCAGTATATTTAAAACATGCTTTATTATTTTAGGCAGCCACGATATATCGGCGTTGATATCACCCCCTACCAATATTCAGCAGGGCATTATTATAGAAACTATTATCATTTTCGTAGGCATCATCTATCGTTATAATTTATTCAAAAAAGAAAGGGAAGAGCTGCAAAACAGGCTTGCCGATCAAAAGATAGAAATGATGCACCGCATAGTGGCAGCACAGGAAGAAGAACGTAAACGGCTGGCCCAGGACCTGCACGACGATGTGGGCGCTACCCTGAGCACCCTGTTACTGCACATTACCAATATGCCTGAAACCAAAGAATGGCAAACACCTTTTGCCAAACAATATAGTGAACGAAGCATAACCATAAGCCAGAAGGCACTCAGCGACCTGAGGCATATTTCCCATGACCTGGTACCTAAAGATTTTGCAACAGGCGGGCTTTACCATGTTTTAAACAACAAGGTGGATGAATTAAACGCATTTACAGAAATTAGGTTCTGGTTGAACGCCGATGGCAACGACCGCCTGCTGAACGAAATATTTTCCATTACCATATACCGGATCATTAACGAGCTTATCAATAATATTGTGAAACATTCAAAAGCATCAACGGCTAATATTGATATTTCCATTGGCGACAGCAACGTTGTGCTCGTTATAGAAGACGATGGTATCGGCTTCCAGGACGACCATGTGAAAAGTGGTATTGGCTTGAAGAACATCCGGTCGCGGGTAGCGTTTCTGAATGGTAGCCTCAATATTGATAAAAATAAACAGGGTGTTACGGTAATTATTGAAATTCCAATAAATAAATAATGAGCCTTACAAAGATTATTATAGCAGATGATCATACGCTGTTTGCAGACGGGTTGGAGCAGATCGTACATTCGATGAAGGGTTTTGAAGTAATTGGGAAGGTAACAGATGGTAAATTGCTGTTACAAAAACTCAATACCACAGTTCCCGATATGATACTGCTGGATATTAATATGCCACACCTCGATGGAATAGCAACCTGCATGAAAATTGCAGCCCTGCGTCCGGAGATAAAAATTGTGTTCATTAGCATGTTCTATAATGCACAAATACTGGAACAGGTAAAACAAATTGGTGCAACAGGATTTATTATGAAAGATGTAACAGCGCCTGCACTCAAAGAAGCGCTCATCACCATCAGAGATGGCAGCCCGGTGTTTCTTTTACCGGAAGACAAGCACAGGAGTGATTATAATTTTGCCATAAAGGATCAACTGTTGGTTAAATATAAGCTCACCCCCCGGGAACAGGAAATTATTCGACTCATTAAAGAAGGGAATGCCACCAAGCAAATTGCCTCCATACTTGAATTAAGCATTTATACGGTAGAAACACATCGCAAGAATATCAATAGAAAACTAAACGTACAAAATACGGCAGAGCTTATCGCCGTGATAAATCAGATCTGAAAGTAAAAGGTGGTAATATTCTGGCCTTCCTGCCGTAACTTAACGTTATAAAAATGGAGGTATGAACAATTCCAATACACGCGAGCGTATCGCAAAAATGACCTTCGCCTCGGTCTATCCAATGTATGTCGAAAAAGTAGAGAAAAAGGGAAGAACAAAAGAAGAATTACATCAGGTGATACTGTGGTTAACAGGTTTCAATGGCAAGGATCTGCAGAAACTAATAGCGCAAAAAGTAACTTTTGAAACATTCTTCCAACAGGCTTCGCTAAACCCCAATGTGCACCTTATCACAGGAGTGATCTGTGGGTATCGTGTGGAGGAAATTGAGGATCCTTTGACAAAACAGGTCAGATATTTGGATAAATTGGTGGATGAGTTGGCAAAAGGGAGGAAAATGGAGAAGATTTTGCGTGGTTCGCAGGATAATTTATAAAAATGTTGCATAAGTCGTTTAATTTAATTTTATTTGTCTAAGCTATCAGGCTAATCAATACCTTCAGAAGAAAATCGCACTAATTCACCCATTTCCTTATTATTATAACCGATTGCAGAATATCAATTGTTAAATCATAACAATTGCTAATATAGAATAACAAAAGCTCAATGTACATTTGGTATGAAAAAGGTATTACTTTTTATTCTGGTGCCATGTTCCTATGCGTTCGCACAACCTGCTGTTTACACCACAGCCAACGCACATTCACACAATGATTACCAGCAGGCATTTCCTTTTACAGCAGCTTATGACCTGAAGTACGGCTCTATTGAAGTTGATGTTTATTTAAATATAAGTGACAATGAGCTGCTCGTGGCCCGCAATGCAAATGACGCAGTACAACACCGTACGCTGGAGGACCTGTATCTTAAACCATTAGCAGAAAACATTCAAAGCAATAATGGAAGTGCGTATGCCGATACGTCACGCAAACTGATATTGATGCTGGATGTTAAAACAGAGGCTGTTCCGGCCATCAATAAGCTGATCGATATTTTAATAAAATACCCATCTATTACCAGGTGTACTTCACTGACTATAATGGTAACAGGTAGCAAGCCCAATCCATCCACTTATAATATTTATCCTTCCTATTTATGGTTCGATGGCTATTTAAGCGAACACTATAGCAAGGAGGTACTTGCCCGTATTGCTGTACTTGGTGATAATATGATCAACTATACAAAATGGAAAGGTCCGGGGGAACCGCCGGCAAGCGAATGGGAATTACTTAAGAAAAAGGTTGCCAAAGGTCATTCATTAGGAAAAAAAGTAAGATTGTGGAATGCCCCCGATAACCTGGAAGGGTGGCAAAGGCTTATGGATTTGGGCGTCGATTATCTTAACACCGATAGCATCAAGGCATTGGCTGAGTTTTTAAAAACGAATGGGGCTAGGAAGGAATAACATTGGCGTTTAGGAAGCCTGTTGCATAAGCGCTCTACACAAAGCCCTATAATTAGGTTTAAAAAGCTGTGTCTGCAGCAATAATATTATTGAACGCGCAAACATTACACCTTTATTAATATATTTAGGCGGGGGCAATCTCTCCGGTATGGGATCATAGTGCATTAGCCTGGAAAGATCAGGGTAAAAAATACTAATGCCAGAACACTGCCCAGTAATCACTTCTGTAGTCCAGGCAAAAGGCATATGATCGCCTGTGACAAATGCCTGCCAGGCACCTAAATAGAATAATTATCTTTACGTCGAAGCACAATGAAAATAATCATCACAATATTTTTTATTGGCCTATCAGGTTTTAAATCATTTTCCCAGGTTAAAAGTGGTTTATATAAAGGACTTGAAAGAATGTGTTGGACAAATGACAAAGGGAAACCTGAATGCTATGACGCACCAAGAAAATGGTATCACGAAAATTTATTGCTAATTGACAAAGACAGTTTTTTTATCTACAAAGTACCTGTTCAAATAGTTGGGAATAAAAAGATTTATTCAGCTTCTGACGGAGCATTTTATTATTATTTTGGAAAAACACAACAAACTGACACAGGCTCTATAGTTAACTTGATAATGAACAATTGTGATTATTGCGGACACAGAATTAAAATGGACACAGCAACAGGGTTTATGTTTCCTGTTGCCGAAGTGGAAAGTTATAAAGTAACAACTATTCCAAATGGAATGAAAATTGGTAATGTTTCCTATTATAAAGAAACTGGCAAGGAAAATTATTTTCCAGATAAACAGATGTTCTATTACGACTCTAACAATATTTATCGACACGACCCTAAAGGACAGTATCACTTAATTTCTACAGGAATTAAAAACTTCTTGCAGACAAGGGAATTGAAACTTGATAACGATACTTTAAGGATTAGTATTGACAGAATACATGATGATTCCATTATTGAAACGCTAAACCCTGAAGATTTAAGAATTGATACACCAGGGATAATTTTCAAATTCTACACCCGAAAAGAGTTAAATAACCTGACAACTACTTTAAACCGGCCTGTTAGATATGTTGAAGTTAGACAAATCATTGATTATTGGAAAGCAGCAAGGGTTTCGTTTGCATATGTAATTTCTTTACCAAAGACTCTTCATAAATTTAGCGAACGACAATATAGCAACCTGTTTGAATATAATAAAGTTGGGACAGAATATTTATTGCTAGACAAATTGCCAGAAAATAGTTGGGAACTTGTAGAACAGAATTGACACTGTTACCGAACAAGGCTCCTTCTGAGTGGTTATAGATCAGCCAACAAAACCACAACACTTTTGTACGTACACTGTATCAAAACCGGACATGTAGTATAGATTTTAAAAAGTATAATTTATTGAGTAATACATTATTAATACTATGGCACTATTGTTCGTGGTTTTAAGAGAGTAAACATTAGCCGAATGAAAAGAATTACACTTCTCTTTTTGTTTTTAGGATATACCGTTTATGGCAGGACACAACTTGTCCAAAATAATTCGAAAAATTCAATAGATGCAACTGTAGATAGTGCAGCAAATGGATATATGAAAGATAGTGCTCGTGTAGGACTCTCAATTGGTGTTTATCAGGATGGGAAAACTTACACGTACAATTATGGTACAACTGAAAAAGGAAAAGATCTATTACCAGCCATAAATACCCTTTATGAGATTGGCTCCATTACCAAAACATTCACAGGAACATTGCTTGCGCAAGCAGTAGTTGACAAAAAAGTAAAGCTTGATGATGACATTCGAAAATATCTTGATGGTAAATATCCGAATTTAGTGTACAAAGGATACCCTATAAAACTTTATCAACTAATTAATCATACCTCAGGTCTTCCCTTTTTATTGCCAGATAAGAAAGATCTTTTTCAGCTCCCTCAGGATTCCATACCTTATTTTATAACGACTGTTCAAAATCAGTATTCGAAGGATAATTTTTTACAGGACTTACATACCGTACAACTGGATACTATTCCAGGCGTAAAATTTAGTTATTCCAATGCCGCAGCTCAATTGCTCGGTTATATTTTGGAAAAAGTGTACGGAAAAAACTATGAAAACCTCATCAAAAAATTTATAGTTATCCCTCAGAAAATGCCGCTCACAAAATTAACTTATTTAAATGCTGAAAAAGGGATGTTCGCTAAAGGATACAATGATAAAGGGTTGTTGATGCCTTATAATCCAGATATGATTGGAGCAGCTGGAAATATTAAGTCAACTGTTACCGGGATGTTGAATTATATCAAATTCCACTTGGATGAAAGCAATCCTGTGATTAAATTGTCTCATGCTGCGACCTTTGGCGATATTAATAGCTTTGCTATTGGACTGAACTGGCAAATGATTAAGACAAAAAATGGATATAGAAGAATATGGCAAAGTGGTGGGACCTTTGGTTTTTCCAGTTATTGTGTTGTATATCCTGAGTTGAATACAGGAATTATTCTTCTTAGTAATGAGTCGGATAGAACAGCACAAAGTGGGCTGGAAGAAGTGGCCAATAGAATTTTTGAAGAGATGATAAATGCCAAATAGAGCTGGGAGATAAATGAGAATTCAATTAACATGGGGTTTATCAGGTTCAATATCCAAATTCAGGTGCATCCGGCTGCTGTTGCGTGCCGTCAATGACCTCGTCGAGCCATTTTTCATACCATCTCCATTATAAACCAGGTCATTTACACCCTCACGTTTATTTACCACAGTTATCAACCCCAAATAGCTGGATTCAAAAAGTTTTCAAAAGAAATTGTTCTGGTAAAAATCTATTCTTTTTTGTTCTTCGTATATAGATGCAATAAAATTCTAACACAATGGCTTTTTCCTTAACAACAGCAATGAACCTTATTGGTAAAGAAAGAACAAATGATTTCCAATGCAATCATGTTGTGAATGAGGTGCTCACCGGTATTAAGTATGGTAGAAGAGCGGCGGATTATCTTAATTATGGAAAGGTTATCACGGCGCCGGAAGCCGGCGCCGTGGTTGTAGATATTTACGGGAAACATGTAGGCATTTTTATAAGTACCACTGAGTTTATTCATTCAAGTTCCAGTAAGATGAAAGTTATCAGGGCCTCATTGT
Organism: Niastella sp.; assembly: GCA_036379015.1. Taxonomy (GTDB): domain Bacteria; phylum Bacteroidota; class Bacteroidia; order Chitinophagales; family Chitinophagaceae; genus Niastella. Next base: position 5,276 of record DASUVL010000685.1, on the reverse strand, counting down.
CGCAATTGGAACACGTTTTTCGTGGTGGATATGTATTTAGAAAAGAATAATATTTCAAAAGTGAACGTCTCTATTATGGAATAGTTACTCTTGAAACGCTAAATGGCAATTGTGGCCCTACGTCGGAATTTCGACGGTTCAGTTGGCCATTGACCACCAAAAAATATTTACCTGCTTTTGCAATAGTCGTATTAAATAAGAGATTGTTGCCAAAGCCTGTACCTACTGTACCCTGTGAGTAATCGCCGTTTAATGTCACCGGAAAAATAAGACCTGTGGCATTTCGGGAAACATAGAGCGTAGCGTTATCTAAATAAAGCCCGTCACCGGAATTAACCGGGGAGTTGAGTGTTATTTCCTGAATAGCCTTTGTGATCTTGTCAATGCGGTACAATTTGCCTGATGAGGTCACTACGATAATTAAATACTTGTTATCCGGCGTTGTAACTATGCCATTGGCATTGGTGCCGGTGGGGGTGTAAGGGATTTGTGTATCAGTGAAAGTCAGCCACTCTTCCAGGTTTCCGGGATCACCTTTTACCGATGTGCGGTAAATTTTTTTAACCCGTGAGTCGGTAAAGTAAACAAAGTCTGGATCAATGATGCAGTCATTAATAAAGCCTGAACCAAACAATGCCTGGGTATTCCAGCTTTTAAGCAGTGTACCATCCGTATCCAGCACCTGAACTTTGTTGTCTGCACCGCCACAAACCCATAGCCGTCCCCGGTTGTCCAATTTAAGGCCGGTAGCTGCTTTTCGACCTTGTGCACTACCCATTGCGAAGGTTCGCACATCACCGGTGTGCACGTCCACCTTCAGAATGTCACCAGAGGTAACGCTGCCGGTATAGAACTTTCCTCTAGATTCCTGATAGGCAATGCCTTCGGGAAAAAGGGTGTCGCCTGGAAGTGGATAGCTTTCTTTAGCAATTGTTTTTTTATCGTCATCATCATCTTTGGAGCAGGAAAAAACGAGCGCAGAAAAAAGCAGCGCAATAAATAAGGTATTTTTCATGATTGGCATTTTGTCTATTACATAAAAAATTATGCCGACTCAGCCAATTGCTTTTTAAAGCGTTACAGGGGGGCTCAAATTCATAGCTCAAGCAAACAAATCAACTCACGGATTTTAAAGAGCCTGCTTTCATTAATTATTTTTTAAAGCTATCTCCAAAGCCCTGGTTGTAATAAAATATTTTGCGATCATATTAGGTACTTCCCACGAAGGCATGTTCTTATTTTTCAGGTATTCCAAAAATTTTTCAGTCACTCTTGCAAAATGCTCTTCATGACCTTCTCTATATTTTGCCGGAATAACAACCTGCCATCCATTTGTTGATTTCTTTAACTCCACTCCAGGGTATTTCGATTGGATTTTTTTGAAAGGTTCAGCCGGATCAAAACTTTTATCTACAGGCACAATATAAAGCGTGGTTTGATAATTTTCTTCTGCACCTTGTTTGATTTCAAGATTTGCTTTTGTTCCTTTCATCAATGCATAATAGTTGTCGCCACTTCCTTCAGGCGCTTTGTAATTCCACAATGCGGTTGTTTTTGCATGAACACCTTTAATGGTGTAATTGGTCTCCCCGTTATAAAATATCTTTAGCATTGTATCATTAGCCAGGCTGTTTTTTAGATAGGAGGGGAAAGAATCAGTCTTTGTCAGCGTTTCGAATTGTTTCAGACTTACCTCAGAAGTCCAATGTTTAGCTGAATCGATTGCTATGTCTTTTAGATAATCGATCGATTGTTCAGGAAAACACTCCCATTGCACCAGGTCAACAAGATGTGTCATTACATCTACAATGGCTTCACCTTGCCGGGAAGCATCGAAGAACCATACAGGGCGGGTAAGAACCTTGCCTGATACGAATTTGTAGAAGTAATGTATGCTTGTCTTTACCACTGCAGGGTCATCAACGGATCCCTTTTGAAGTGTTCCGAAAATTTCAGGGATCATTGAAAGCTCACGTTGCAAAACCGTTGTGATCTCAAAACGTTCGGTCATGATATCGTACAGCGTTAAATTATTTTTCTGCGCTATATCAAAAGCCTGTTTTAATTGCTCAAACCCTTTTCCGTCAATGGCCATTGGTTTGTCAGCAAAAATATGGAAGCCGTTTTGAAGGCCTTCCAAAATATAATAAGCTTTCTTTTCATTGTTGCCTGAAAGAACAACTACGTTTCCTTTCTTCTCTGCGATCATCTTTTCAAAGAAATCATTGCCGGTATAAACTTCCTCTTTCCATCGGGTAGGATTGTCTTTTCGATTATTGTAACCATTAATTCTGTCGAGATGCAATGGCAGATCATTTCCTGCCGGTGCATATACATGCACAATTGAATCGACATCATCATACATGGTCTTCTGCACCAATGCCGCATGAAAATGTCCAGGATCCAAAGTGATCAGTTGAATGGCTTTTGCGGACTTCTCCCGTTGCTCATTACACGACATCATTGCTATTAAAATAAAAATGAACGCGGTGATTGTTTTTCTATGCATTGAAATCATATTTTTTACGACGAGGTCTCGATAACATGGCCATTGCTTCTTTATCATTGTTTTTAAATACTTCCTTTGCAGGGTCCCAATATATTTTACGTTTCAGTTTTATGGCAACCTGGTGTAATAAGCATGCACTACATGAGCGATGCCCTACTTCAATTGGAGCAACGGGTTCTTTTCTTGTTTTAATGCAATCGAGCCAGTTAGCGTGTTGCTCAGTGCTTTCGTACAAATGAATTTCATTCGGTCCAATAACCGACTGTAACAATTTTGGATTGCTTGCATCAATAGGCTTGATACCATTACTATTGGCAACAGGATCGCTGGCAGTAACGCTGTACTTACCGCGGGTTACCCAGATCCATCCATCGGTCCCGATAAATTTTATACCATTGGGCAATTCGTTTGAAACGATCATGTGAACACCATTAGCATACATAGCTTCGGTCCTGAAAATGCCATGTACATCCCAAAGCCCTTTATAATCCGGATCATCGGTTGGAAATTTTGCAGTTCCCCATACCTCTATTGGTCCACTATAATCCATATCCATAGCCCAATGCGCTGTGTCGATATGATGGGCGCCCCAACCGGTGATCATGCCAGCACCAAACTGCTCACAACGCAACCAGCCAGGTCGACTTCCAATTCCTTTCAGCGTGGCATCTTGTGCATGCACCCGGTCTTCGGTATAATAAATTTCGGGCGTAGCGCCCAACCAGGCATCATAATTCAAGTTGGATGGAACAGGCATAGGGCCTGGATTACCGCCGCCGGGATCACCAGGCAATCCCACTTCAATTGTTTTTAACTGGCCAATTCTGCCATTGCGAACAAGTTCACATGCTTTTTTAAATTGAGGCCAGGGATCAATTGATCTTTGCTGACTTCCCATTTGCAAAATGCGACCGCTCTTTTTCACTTCATTTGAAAGAATTCTTCCTTCTTCAATAGTTAGTGACGCAGGCTTTTGCAGGTAAACATCTTTGCCTGCACGTACTGCGTGCACGCCAACAATGGCATGCTGGTGATCGGGCAAACTGATGTGAACGGCATCAATATCTTTATTTAGCAAAAGTTCTTTGTAATCGTAATAAACTTTAATATCCCAATCGCCGGCCAATCCGCCATTTTCTTTTTGCGCTTTGATGTAATTATTTTTCACTGCCTGCGGACCATAATCAGCTCTCTTTGTATCAACATCGCAAACCGCAATGATCCTTGCACCAGCATAACGCGCAATTTCAGCCATGTCGTGCGTTGCTGAAATTCTTCCGCAACCAATCGATGCAACATTAATGCGGTTGCTTGGCGCATGCTTACCAAACACCGATGCTGGAACAATGGTTGGGAAGTTCAAAGCGAGCGCAGTACCCAACGACACTTTCCCGGTATCGGTTAAAAATTTCCGGCGACTTAATGAAGGTTTTTGTTGCTTTCCCATTTTAATTTTTTAAGAATTTCTCTTACGCTTTATTAAAATTGAGTTTCTGCGCATGCTGCTGCGCTTTTAGCGCAAGCTCTGTTGCCAGGAAGCAATGATGTTGAGTCATGGCAGTTTCTGTGCGGTTAATGATATCATCAACTAATTGTCTACCGTAGGGAAGTTCTACATTACTGCAATCGATGTATTGCGTGTCTTTTCCGTTCACTAAAAAAAGATGGCTGCCTCCGGGCCTTCCCGCTATATCAATGTTCTTACGAACTTCAATATAACCATTAGTGCCAAGAATAGTAAGTCTACCATCACCCCATGTTTTTAATCCGTCAGGTGTAAACCAATCTACCCGAATATATCCGGTACCACCATTACCACGAATCGTGATATCGCCAAAGTCTTCGAACGCAGGATATTGAGGATGTGCAACATTTCCAATCTGAGATGCAATAATTTCTGCCTTATCAGAATTGGTGAGGAAAAGGAACTGGTCAAACTGATGGGAGCCGATGTCAGTAATAATGCCACCAAAATATTTTTTATCAAAAAACCATTGCGGGCGGTCATTGGCGCCCATGCGGTGTGGCGCAAGGATAACGGTTTGAATAACATTGCCAATAGCACCTTGTTTCACTAACTCACCCGCCTTAACCGTTGCTTTGTTCTCAAACCGTTCGCTATACATGATGGAATATATACGGCCTGTTTGTTTTTGAACCCGGCGCACCTCCTCCAACTGACTCAATGAGATAATGCCAGGTTTATCAGCCATATAATCTTTTCCATGCTGCATGGCACGAATGCCAATGCCTGCACGTTCAGCAGGAATAGCGGCACTCAGAATAAGTTGAATGGACTTATCTTCCAGAATTTCTTTTTCGCTGTTAGCTAATTTTACCTGTGGAAATCGCTTTGTGAATTCCGAGATCAGATCGGCTTCTTTTGCATACAATGATACCAATTGTCCACCGCCCCTGATCACTGCATTCACCTGCCCATAAATGTGACCGTGATTAATACCAATGATAGAAAATTTTATTCGAGGATCATCAAACTGTTTCGACGCGGTTTGATCTACTACTTCATGAAATTTATTTGATGCAACTATTTTTTCAGGAAAAGAAGAAAGCAAACCCATTCCTGTAAATGTGGCTGCATCTTTTAAAAACTTGCGACGATTAAAGTTTGATCTTGCCATGTTGATATATTAGCTTTAATGTTTATTCATATGGTAATGCATTGCTAATTTAATGAAACTGTTCATGAAATGCGTCTATAATTGTACTTTCCTTTAATCCATTGGCTGGAGTAGCGGCCTCTCCTTAG
>DASUVL010000684.1:0-2648 GCA_036379015.1 Niastella sp. | reverse complement strand
TACCTGGGAAACGAATTATACGACCAATATTGGTTTGGAGTTTGGTCTCTTCAAACAACGGTTAACAGGTAGTATTGAATTTTTCAACCGCGATTCCAGGAACCTCTTGCAGGACGTTCCTACTTCAACAACTACCGGTTTTTCCAGTGCACTCGCTAACGTAGGTGAAATAAATAACAAGGGCATAGAGGTTGAGATCGGTGGAGATATTATAAACAACAAAACGCTCAGGTGGAGCGCATCTGTGAATGCTTCATTCATTAAATCAAAAGTTACCAAGTTGTATGGCGGCAGAGATATTATCTGGTATGATCCTACAGGTGGGGATGTAAGAGCGCAATTCATTTACAAAGAAGGTTCATCTACCCTGAGCTATTATGGTTATGAGTGGGGCGGTGTAGATCCAAAGAATGGCAACAACGTTTGGTATGTTAATGATCCGGACGATTCAAAAACAGGCGATTTCCTGTACAATGAAAGAGGCGCCACTTATTCATTCAACAAAGCCAATTACAAGATCATTGGAGATGCAATGCCCGATGTATACGGAGGGTTTAATACAGACGTTGCCTATAAAGGCATCACACTGGGGCTAAACTTTATTTATAAAGTTGGCGGCAATTTGTATGACGGAGCGTTCAAAGATGTTGCTGATGATGGTTATTACTGGGAAAGGATCAGAGCGGAATCTTTATATGAAAATATGTGGACGCCTGAGAACCCAGGCGGTAACATGCCGCTGCTCAGAGGTACCGACCTTACCGATCCCATGCAGTACAGTTCCCGTCAGATGAGCAGCGCCGGCTTTTTACGGTTAAAGAACATCAACCTGTCTTATGATCTGCCCGGGAGTGTTATTGGCAAAGTTGGCCTTACCAGTGCGAGAGTATTCTTTAACGGAAGCAATTTGCTGACCTTCTCAAAGTATAAGAATGCCGATCCTGAAGTAAATCAGTATGGAACTCGTGGATGGGAAACGCCTATTGGAAAAATCTACACATTCGGGCTCGATCTTAATTTCTAATTCATTAAACTTTTTATAAAATGAATAATAAACTGAGAATTTTTATTACCAGCATCCTTGCGCTTGGTTTGTTTTCATGTAAGAAAACACTCGATGTGGAACCTACCAACCAGGTAAATGCCAGTACTTCAATAAAAACGCCCGCCGATGCGCAAATAATGATCAATGGTATTGTACGCAACATGAGTAGTGTCGATTATTACGGAAGGAATTTCATACTCTACGGCGATGCAAAAGGCGGTGATATGACAGTTCCATCTCAGGGAAGAGGTAATGATGCATTGTATACGTTTAATCATTCCGCCACCAGTGGAAGTTATTCCGGTTACTGGTCGCAGATCTATTTTTCCCTGCTACAGGTGAATAACCTGGTCCTGAACATAGAGCAATTGGAAGCGGGGGGAGCCACCGGCTACAACAGTTATAAAGGACAGGCATTAACACTTCGTGCCATCATGTATTTTGATATGGTTCGTCTTTATGGAAAATCGTATGACCTCGATAAAAACGCATATGGCGTTCCGAATATTACAACACCATTAAAGTCAACGGAACAACCGCTAAGGAATACGGTTGAAGAAAACTATAATCAAATATTATCCGACTTAAAAACAGCTGCTCCATTACTGGCGAAAACAAAATCCAATGGTTTTGTGAATTATTACGGCAACCTGGCTATGCAGGCCAGGGTTTACCTGTATATGAAGGACTATCCCAATGCTTTAAAAGCAGCAGAGGAGATTATCACAAGCAATGTATATACGCTTTATAGCAATGCCGCATGGGTAGACTCCTGGAAAACACAATATGGTTCGGAATCTATTTTTGAGATCGGCGTTTATCCGCTCGAAGGAGATCTGGGCGTAGGGTCTATAGGTGCTTACCTAAGGAAGAAAGGGGACGGCGGAAGTACTGTTTTGGGCTGGTTCATAGCCAGTGATTATTTTTTGACCAGGCTGAAAGAAGATGCAGCAGATGTAAGATGGGGTGTTATGAATGGCGATGAGTTTTCTACTACAGCCAATCCTCGAAAAGGAGCCTTGTATAAATACAGCGGAAGTATTTCGTTGGCTGGTGATGGTAAAGCGACCGCTACTGCAGTAAATCTTAAATTGATCAGGTTATCAGAAATTTACCTGATAGCTGCAGAAGCTGCTTTATCTACCGATGCCTTGAAAGCGGCAACATACTTAAATGCTATCCGTAAACGTGCCCCTAACCTGGTAGCTGCCACCGCGGCAACAGTAACGGTAGATATGATCCTCGATGAAAGAAGCAAAGAGCTGTTTGGCGAAGGACAAAGATTTTTTGATATGATGCGATTGAATAAATCAATAACATTCAATGATGAAATCCTGGGCATATCGGTAGCTACCCGTCCGAAAACAATTGACAGAACTTTTTATAAAACGCTGTTGCCGATCTCCCAGGCAGAGATCAATGCAAACCCAGGCATGCTGTCACAGCAGAATCCCCAGTATTAATAGTTTAATTACAGGGCTTACTTATTTATACGAAGACCGACGCAGGACCGCGTCGGTCTTTGTTTTTTGCAGAAACTGTCTAGGGAACTTAATGATTGGCTGGAAGCCGGCATTAGCTTTCCAGGTCCTTATCCTGAAAG
>DASUVL010000683.1:0-4994 GCA_036379015.1 Niastella sp. | reverse complement strand
CAATCTGATGTCTATGGAAGCCATCCTGGCTCCCGATGGGTATATTTTTATCAAGGCAAACTCAGGGAGCCAGGCATTGAAGATCTTATTGAATGAAATTGACTTTGCGCTTATTTTGATGGATGTTAAAATGCCTAATCTGAACGGGTTTGAAACGGCAGCCCTGATCTATGAACGTGAAAAGCTGAAACACATCCCCATCATTTTTATTACAGCCAATAACTATGGGGAAGAGAACATTTTCAAAGGTTACCGCATGGGTGCGGTAGATTACATTTATAAGCCTATTAATTCCGAATTGTTGCGGGCAAAAGTAGGCGTGCTGGTTGATCTGTACCGGAAGAATCACCGCCTTATTGAGCAGGAAAAACGGCTGACTGTGATAAACAGGAACCTGGAAATGGAAGTTACGGAGCGTAAGGCGTCGGAAGAACGGATCAAAGAGTTGAACCGCCAGTTGCTTGAAAATATTGCCCTGCTCGAATCGGCCAACCGCGACCTGGACCGTTTTGCGTTCATGGCCTCGCATGATTTACAGGAACCATTGCGTAAGATCCGCACATTTAGCGATCTGCTGTTTGTGAAATACCAGGAGGTACTCGATGGCTCTGCCATAAACTACATTAACCGTATTCAGAATGCCGCGGTTCGCATGCAAACGCTCATCAGCGATATCCTGGCATTTTCACGGATCAATAATGAGAAAGATACTTTTGTTAATTACAACCTCAACCTGATCTTACAGGAAGCCATGGATGAACTGGATGCAACCATCCAGGAAAAAGGCGCCCGTTTTGAAATAGAAAAATTACCTGCCATTGATGTGAACCCGGGGCTGATGCGACCTCTTTTCGAAAACCTGGTGAGTAACGCGCTTAAATATAGTAAGAAGGAGGAGCCGCCGGTGATCAATATCCGCTCAGAAACTATTACGGCAACTACCACCAATAAAGAGCCTGTAAAATATTGTCGCATTTATGTACAGGATAATGGCATTGGGTTCGATCAGCAATATGCCGAACAGATATTCGACATGTTCCGGCGACTGCATGTACATAGTGAATTTGAAGGCACGGGTATTGGACTTACCCTTTGTAAAAAGATCGTTGAAAAGCATAATGGTTATATCTCGGTGCAAAGCAAGGTCAATAAAGGAACCACCTTTATTATTTCATTGCCCGTTCACCAGGCCACTACTGTAAATACCAGTTTGCCCAGTGCAGATGAAGATGCGATGATGATGTCGGGGAATAAATAAGGAAGCTGGGATGACCTGTCAGGTTCGCTTGCGTCGATATACGTAACCTGACAGGTCATACCTAAAGAATTTATTGCGGATTCAATACGAACATAGAGCGGGGCGGGAAATACAATAATTTTTTCCAGTCGATGCTGAATATCTTCTCCAGAATAGTTTTTAACTCGCTTATTGTATGTGGCTTTATCGCATACAGGTTCGATCCCTCACGATAACAGAACTCAATGTTCTGCAAGTCTTTTAAGGAAGAATATACAATAATGGGAATAGCATCATATTTCCTGTTAGCCCTGATCTCTCTCAGGCATTGACGCCCGTCCTTGCACGGCATTAACAGGTCAAGGAACACGATGTCCGGGTTTTTTTCATCCAACAGTTTAAAAAGAATATCGCCGTTTTCTGCCCTTGATAATATCACTTTAAATGAAAGTTCTTCTAGCGCCAGTGAAAAGATCAGGAAGTCCTCGTCGTCATCCTCCGCCATTAATACATTTGTTGGATACTGATTAGAAACATTCATATATAAACTTTTTTTTACCTGCTTCTCCCGCTTCAGCGGGAGTCTCCCACATCACATTTTTTTAAATGAATAAAAACAATAAATTACGATAAAATAAGATTACCGAAAATACAATCAAAATCCCAATGATGGAATACAATTTTTAGGTTATTGAATAATCAAAACAGTACAGTATGCAGGTAAAACCCAGGTATATTATATTGTTTTACGACCACAGCGAGAACATGCTCTCTATGAAACAGTTGTTGCAGCATCTGCCGGTCTCTATTGAAACAGACTGTGTAGAGAATTTTCAACAACTTTTAGATTTTGTCGAAAACAGGATTCCGGACCTTATCATTGTATATGTTAATGATCCGGTAAAAGGGTATATCGATCAGCTGAAAAGCATGCGTGTAAACAGTGGAATGGATGAAGTTCCGGTGTATGTGTTTACCGAGTTACCTGAGAAACAAACATTAATAGAGTTGATGAATTAATGCCTTTTTGTATGAAAAGGCACAAAAGAAAAAAGGCAATGGGTGGGTCCATTGCCTTTTTTTATTGAGGAGACTAACCTTTTTGAGCTAGTCGTTCAAACCGGAATTAATTAAAAATGCCACCGCACAAATGCTTCCATAGCGGCATATTTGGTAAGCCCTAATTGTGCGTACAGGTTGGCGGTATTGGCGTTTCTGTCTTCAGCACGTTGCCAGAACTCGCGGTTGTCGCTTCCCTGGAACGGCACCATGTCTTTTTGCGATTGGTGAATGAAAATGCCAAAGCGTTTTTTCTGTACCTGATCGGGGCTCATAGGGATAGCCATTTCAATTTCACTCAGGTCCCATTCCTGCCAGGCGCCTTTATACAACCAAACCCAGCAATCTTTCACCCATTCGTCACCGGCTTCTTTTATGCGGCGTAATGATTCAAAAATGACATCCAGACAAACTTTATGGGTACCATGCGGATCGGCGAGGTCTCCTGCGGCATAGATCTGGTGTGGTTTGATCTCGCGCAACAGTTCTATGGTCATTTTAATATCTGCTTCACCCATCGGGTTCTTTTCAATGGTGCCTGTTTCGTAAAAGGGCAGGTTTTGAAAATGAATGTTTTCCTCTTTGATCCCTACATAGCGGCAGGTAGCTTTGGCCTCACAACGGCGTATCAGCCCTTTTACCGACCTGATCTCAGGCGTATCGATCTGGTTCGACTTTTTAACCCGCAGGTATTGACGGGCCTGTTCCAGTATTGCTTTTGATTTTTTGCTGTCTACACCGAACATATCTTCAAAACCTACGGCAAAATCCATGAAGCGGGTTACAAACTCATCGGTTACGGCGATGTTACCTGAGGTTTGATAGGCAACATGTACATCATGTCCCTGGTCGTGTAAACGTTGAAAGGTGCCGCCCATTGAAATGATATCATCATCGGGGTGGGGCGAAAAAATAACACAACGTTTTGGATAGGGCTTGGTGCGTTCGGGATGGTTGGGTAAATGCAGATCGGGTTTGCCGCCGGGCCAGCCGGTAATGCTGTCGCGCAGCATATAATATACCTGCAAATTGATCTCGTACGCATCACCTTGTTCAACCAGCAGATCACCTAATCCGCTATCACGGTAATCGATATTTGTTAGGCTTAATAATGGTTTGTTTACTTTCAATGACATATTCACCACCGCCTTACGGATCATTTTTGGCGTCCACTCACAATCACCGGTAAGCCAGGGCGATTTAAAGCGGGTGAGATCAGCAGCGGCCGTTTCATCCAGTATGAACAAGCTTTCATTATGTTGTTGTAATAAGGAGGCGGGTATTTGTTCCGTAACGTTATCCTCAACCGATTTTTGTACTACGGCCGTTTTAGCCGGGCCCCAGGCCATCAGCAGAATGCGTTTGGCCTTTAAGATGCTACTAATGCCCATGGTAATAGCCAGCCGGGGAACCTCGGCAATATTCGCAAACTCATGCGAATTGGCCAGGCGGGTAGAGTTGTCTAATGTAACAAGCCGGGTGCGGGAATTAATGCTGGAACCAGGCTCATTAAAACCGATATGTCCATTGTTACCAATGCCTAATACCTGCAGATCAATGCCACCTGCTTCTTCGATCATACGTTCATATTCCAGGCAATGGGCCTTGATGTTTTCCTTTGGTATTTCGCCGTTAGGAATATGAATGTTCTTTGGATCAATGTCAATATGATCGAAAAGGTGCGTATGCATAAAGCGATTATAGCTTTGTAATGCATCGTTGTCAATTGGATAATATTCATCCAGATTAAAAGTGATCACGTTCTTAAAGCTCAGGCCTTCTTCTTTGTGCAAACGTACCAGCTCGGCATACATCGACCGCGGTGTTGAACCGGTAGCCAAACCTAATACACAGGGAATGCCGGCCGCTTGTTTGCTGCGGATCAGATCGGCTACTTCTTTGGCTGCGAATTTTGAACCTTCTTTTAAATCGGGATAAATACGTACAGGTATCTTCTCAAACGAATCAACCATGCTCATAAAAAATCAGTTTTAATAGTTGCGCGAAATTAAAGCTATTTACAGTATCCGAAAGGAATTGCGGTTCTTTTCGGGTAGAAAAATAATATCAAACGATTGTGTTGAAGCAGACCTGTAAGGTGCGCCATCGGCACTTGCACAATTAGGATGTTTATGCGCCCCTGACAGGTCTGGTTATATATAACACTTGACCTGTCAGAGCTTGCCCCGATATTTTCGGGGTCTGTTATACACGCTGGCCTGGCAAGTTGTTGATGCAGACCTTACAGGTCAACCCCACTAAAGATTATTCAAACGCTTTATTGTAATTAGTACCCCAAAGATCATAGCGTTTGCATTGCATTTGCAAGCGGGTTTCAAAATCGCTCCAGTTGCGTTTTTCTGAAGGGCTCCATAATACTTCACTTAGTGCACTTACGCGTGGAAATATCATATATTCTACCTTTTTTGTGTTCCCCATGTATTCGGTCCATACATTGCCCTGAGCACCCAGTATATGTTTGCGTTCTGCTTCACTTAATTCTTTAGGCACCGGTTCATAACCATAGATCTCTTTAACAGGGGTGTAACCACCTATAGTAACAGAATCTTCTTTTTTAGATTGTGAATGATCGAGATAAACATAGTCACCTGGTGTCATAATTACATCGTGATTTTGTTTGGCAGCTTCAATGCCCCCTTTTTCACCACGCCAGCTCATAACAACAGCGTTAGGCGCC
>DASUVL010000682.1:0-5436 GCA_036379015.1 Niastella sp. | reverse complement strand
CGATCATGAACGCAACCCGAGGGGCACCTTTAAACCGGCTGTACTGAACGAAGCCATGGAGCAAAGCAAAAACAGCTTGTTGCAGGTGAATCAAACAGCCAGTCTGATCTTCAGCGGCATACGCGATGAGCATAGGGATGGCACACTCTGGCCCCGGCTGTTATCCGCTCTCCGCCGCCAGTTAAAAGAAACCAACCACAATGATGTATATGGCTTGCTTAACCTTGAGTGCCATGATGTTCATACCCTGAGAAAGATGCTCCGTACATACGGGGATATTGAAATAACCGGATTAGTTAATCGCCGGCTGCACATTAACCTATCTCTGTCCAAAGCTCCTAAATGGCGAACAAAACATATGCATGAATTTCAGGCAAGCATTCATGTTATATATCCTGATTTTGTACGCAACCGGTTACAAAAAGAAATAGTATATAGCGATGTGTTCCCTACAACCGCTTATCCGGAGGAGTTAGCCTTTGAAATACCGGTTCCACCCCGCGCCCCGGCTTATGCGGTGTTTTTAAAAGTTACCGGGTGTATTGACGGCGTGCCAACAAACGGGCTGCAATCAACCGGTATGCGCTGTGTGGCAGCAGGTATCATAGCTGGTACGCCAAACCAGAAACCCGGTCTCAAAGCCGCCACAAAAAAGAAACAACCTAAAGCCGCAAAACAAAAAACCAAAACTACAAAGAGGGGTCCCAAACGCAGGCTCACATCGGACAAGAAAGGCTGAAGCCTGAATACAGCTACAAGCTGCACGCTTCATGCTTCAAACCCGTGCAGATAACCGGTCAGCAGGGAAATACTGTTAGCCGTAACCCGGCAACCGGCTTGGTGGGGTTGCCACTGGCCACTGATTTATCCGGGATCACCAGGATGCCTGTTCTCTGCGCCCTGTAGCCGCTAACCGGCAACCGGTCCCGGCAACAGCCAACCAATAACCTGAACCCTCAACCTGCCCAGTAGCGTTCCGAACCCTGAAGTGTGCGACCGCGCCTGCCAAAGCGAAGCGGCGGGCAAGGCGCAACGAACGCCAAATAGAAAGCCCTAAAGTTGGTATCATATATCGTGCATTTACTTCCACGTTAAAGATGTAAGATTCATTGCCTTGCTTTCACTTTCTCATTTCTCTGTTCTTCATTCCTCCTTTCCTTCTGCATTGGAAATTCAATATTCAACATTCCCTTCATTCCCACCCCTTTCCACCCACCGATTTCCCAAAAACAATCCCCCGCAACCCCCGCTGCGCCTGCTTTTTAGGAAGTAGTGAAAATTATATGTCAAAATATTTATTGAAAATCAATCAGTTGTGAAGGTGCGATAAAAAATAAGTTGTCAAAATATTTGTCACGCGAATATTATCAGCCTATCTTTGCGACCCGTTTTTAGTTACCTGACTATTTTCGGAAACAGCGAGCGGGATGGCCTTGCTGTTTAATTTCTTAACCGGTTGAAGCTTGCAACAAGCAGCTTTCGGCCAACAATTTTTTTTATGAGTAAACTTCATTTCACTACCCAACATGCGAATGCGGCTACCGTTAAACGCAACTGGTACGTTGTAGACGGTACCAATCAAACCGTGGGACGCATGTGCGCGAAAATAGCTTCTGTTCTTCGTGGTAAGAACAAAGCCTACTATACGCCACATGTTGATTGCGGAGACTACATCATTGTTATTAATGCCGACAAAGTAAAATTCACCGGCACCAAAATCGATGACAAAGAATACCTGACCTACTCTGGTTATCCCGGTGGTCAAAAAGCTGAAACAGCACGCGAACTGCTGCGCCGTCGTCCGGAGCAAGTGGTTGAAAGAGCTGTAAAAGGTATGTTGCCTAAGAATCGCCTTGGCCGCAAAATGTTCAAGAAATTATTTGTGTATGCCGGCGACCAACACGAGCATGCTGCACAGAAACCTCAATCATTAACTTTCTAATTGTAAATCATACATGGAAAAGCAAAAAAATGCCGTAGGTCGTCGTAAAGAAGCTGTGACACGAGTTTGGTTGTCACGCGGAACCGGTAAGATCACCGTTAACGATAAAGACTACAAAGAATACTTTTCACTGGTTTATCTGCAAAATCAGGTTGAACTGCCTTTAAAAGCTACGCAAACCCTCGATAAATTTGATGTTAAGATCAACGCTGCCGGTGGTGGTATGAAAGGTCAGGCCGAAGCTGCTAAACTGGGAATTGGTCGCGCTCTGCTCGAAGTGAGCCAGGAATACCGTCCTGCATTGAAAATAGTTGGGGTATTAAAACGCGATCCCAGATCAGTTGAGCGTAAGAAATTCGGTCATAAAAAAGCTCGTCGCAGCTACCAGTTCAGCAAACGTTAATCCATACCGGCGCCTCCGCCAACTGGCGGAGTGCGTTTTGGAAACGCTTGTGGTCATTATCAAATTTATCAATCACACATTTTCAACTTAGTTAAATGGAAAATAACACTTCATTGCAACAGCAGCTCCTGGATGCCGGTGTACACTTTGGCCACCTGCGGAAGAAGTGGAACCCAAAAATGTTACCATACATTTTTGCTGAAAAGAAAGGCATTCACATCATCGACCTTAATAAAACTACCGAACACCTGACCGAAGCAGCTGCTGCCCTGAAGCAGATTGCCCGCAGCGGTAAAAAGATCATGTTCGTTGGTACCAAGAAACAAGCGAAAGAAATTGTTACTGAGTGTGCCCGCAAAATAAACATGCCTTTCGTTACTGAGCGTTGGCTGGGTGGTATGTTGACCAACTTCAACACCGTTCGCAAAAGCGTTAAGAAGATGCAGAGCATCGACAAAATGCTGGGCGACGGCAGTGCCGAGGTGCTGACTAAAAAAGAGACATTAACTCTCGGTCGCGACCGTGATAAAATGGATAAAGTACTGGGTGGTATCAGCCAACTGGGCCGTGTACCTGCCGCTTTGTTCATTATCGACATCGGCCATGAGCACATCGCTTTGGCTGAAGCTAAAAGACTGGGCATTACCACTTTTGGTATGGTTGATACCAATTGCGATCCTAACAAAGTTGACTTCGCAATTCCGTCAAACGACGATGCTACAAAATCTATCGCTATCATTACTCAATACATCACTGCTGCTATAGCGGAAGGTCTTGCTGAAAGACAAGCTGCTAAAGATGAAGAAACAGATGATACAGCAGATGATGAAAAAGAAAAGAAAGCAGCACGCCTGCAGGCTGAAGCAGAAGCTGAAGCTGGTCGCGGTAAAGGCGGCGGCGGTGGCCGTGGTCAAGGCGGTGGCGGCGGACGTGGTCATGGCGGTGGCGGTGGTCATCGTGGTGGCGGTGGCCAGAACAGAGGTGGCGGCGGTGGTCGCGGACCTGGTGGTGGCGGTCGCGGACCAGGTGGTGGCGGCGGCAGAAGATAGTCTGTGAGCCGAAGAGTTGAAAGATGAGCAGAATTAATAAAATGAAAATGTTTTATAAGCAGGTGACGTGAGTATAATCAGGTTATTTGTGATCTCATTTTCAAATTTTCAAATTATTAAATTTTCAAATTATTATGTCAAGTGTTGCTATAACTGCCGCAGATATTAATAAACTGCGCCAAATGACAGGTGCAGGGATGATGGATTGCCGCAAAGCATTGACAGAAACCAATGGCGATTTCGAAGCTGCGATTGACTGGCTTCGTAAAAAAGGCGCCAAGGTAGCTGCTCTGCGTGGCGATCGCGAGGCAAAAGAAGGCGTGGTGCTGGCTAAAACTACAGCCGATAATAAAACAGGTATCGCTATTTGCGTTAGCTGCGAAACTGACTTCGTAGGTAAAAATGCTGACTTTGTGGCCTTCGCCCAAAGCATCATTGATACCGCCGTTGCCAACAATGTAAAATCACTCGACGAGCTGAATGCCATTTCTATAAATGGTGTAAAAGTAGCCGACCTGGTTAACGATAAATTGGCCAGCATTGGTGAAAAGATAGGCATTACCAAATTTGAGCGCATTGATGCAGATTACGTAGCTTCTTATATTCATGGTGCTAACCGTATCGGTGTGTTGGTAGGTATGAATAAGGCCTCTGCTGAAGCGGGTAAAGACGTAGCTATGCAAATTGCTGCTATGAGCCCCGTTGCTGTAGATGCTGAATCAGTGCCTGCTGCTACAATTGAGCGCGAGCGCGCCATTGTTACCGAGCAGATCAAACTCGATCCTAAAATGGCCGGTAAGCCTGATGAAATGGTAGCTAAAATTGCCGAAGGTAAATTGAACGCATTCTTTAAAGAAAGCACCCTGGTAAACCAGGCTTTCGTGAAAGATAACGCCAAAACCGTTGGTGATTACCTGAAAAGTGTAGAAGGCGGTATAAAAGTTACCGAATTCAAACGCGTTGCTTTAGGTTAATACTACAACAACCGAATCAAAATATAAAAAGGGAATATCCGTAAGGAGTTCCCTTTTTTGTTTTATGCTTTTACAGATGTTGGAAACACATTTTACAAAAGCTGCAAAACTTTGATAAAAAATCCTTTCTTTGCACTGCGTTGAAAAGAGTTTCTGATTTGTGGATTATGGTTTGTGCCCGCCCGCGTACCGAATGGTACATTCAGGTGGGGTTACTCCGAGCTTTGGATTTGCCTTACCCTGTGCAAGCATTTGGCGCAGGCAGACTTACAAAGCTTAAAATAACGCAAAACATGACCATTCATCATTGACCCCGTCCGAACGGATCATCCGGCGGGCATTCACGCTATCAAATCACTAAACGGTCATTCATACATGCTACCTAAGTATAAACGCATTTTGGTAAAACTCTCCGGCGAATCGTTGATGGGCGATAAAAGTTTTGGAATGGATCCGGCTATCCTGAATCAATATGCACACGATATTAAAGAACTGGTTGAACTGGGTGTGCAGGTTGCCATTGTAATTGGGGGTGGTAATATTTATCGGGGAATGAATGAGGCAGAAACCGGCATTGAGCGCGCTCACGGTGACTATATGGGCATGCTGGCTACTGTGATCAATGGAATGGCTATGCAGGCGATGCTGGAAAAAATAGGCGTTTTTACGCGTTTACAAAGCGCCATAAAAATGGAGCAGATCGCTGAACCGTACATCCGCCGCCGCGCCATTCGCCACGTTGAAAAAGGCAGAGTAGTGATCTTTGGCGCCGGTACCGGTAACCCGTACTTTACTACCGATACAGCGGGTTCGCTTCGGGCTATTGAAATACAGGCCGATGTGATCCTGAAAGGCACCCGGGTTGATGGTATTTATACAGCAGATCCTGAAAAGGACCCTACTGCTAAAAAATACGAGGTCATTACCTTCCAGGAATGTATCTCTAAAAACCTGCGGGTAATGGATATGACGGCATTCACCCTGTGTATGGAGAATAAACTGCCGATCATTGTGTTTGATATGAATAAACCCGGTAACCTGCGTCGCGTAGCTTGCGGTGAAAAGGTT
>DASUVL010000681.1:0-2696 GCA_036379015.1 Niastella sp. | reverse complement strand
CTTCAATGACAAGTATCAGTTCGTATTCGATATGGTGATGCCAAATTACTTTTTCCGATTCCGAAATCGAAAATAGTTTTACAGGAAATGACGTTCTATCTTCCATCCGGGTTTTTTGTATTGCTTCCATTCAACCTTTCTTTAGGAGTTGGTAATCAGCTTAATACTTTTGTCTCCTTTTTTATTGATACCTTGGTAGTCCCCAAGGAATATCTCAGAATGCAATAAATTGCTTTGAATCCGTCGCGCCACCCAATTTTCTTGCCTTCTGCAAAAGTTCTTCCATAGTAGGAAATGCCTACTTCGTAAATACGGACTCCAGGAACCTGTGCGATTTTAGCGGTCACCTCTGGTTCAAACCCGAATCTTTTTTCATCCAGTGAAATCCGTTGGATTATATCGGTCCTAAACATTTTATAACCAGTTTCCATATCTGTGAGGTTCAAATTGGTAAACATGTTAGAAAGAAACGTGAGAAATTTATTTCCGATACTATGCCAGAAGAACAGGAAGCGGTGTGGATTGCCGCCCATAAATCTTGAGCCGTATACCACATCTGCCGAGCCGAGTACGATAGGCTTTAACAAGGTATTGTACTCGCCCGGGTCATATTCCAGGTCGGCATCCTGAACCAACAAGTATTCGCCGGTTGCCTGGGCAATACCTGTATGGATAGCCGCACCCTTTCCCTGGTTTATATCGTGCTTAACGTATTTGAAATAGTTTATGGTTAGGTTGGGCGTATTCGCCATGTAATGTTGTAATGCCGCCTCTGTGCCATCCGTGGAGCAATCATTCACGATGATCACCTCCTTCTCAATATTGCGGATGAGCTTTACTTCGTTGATGCGGTCTAAAATAAGGGCAATTGTTTTTTCTTCGTTATATGCCGGGATAATGATAGATAATTTCCTGATGGGATAATTTTCGGTAGAAGATTCGCTATCAGGCACAAGTTGCTCGGTTCCCGGTGTTACCGGGAAATTGAATAAGGTTTCCATGCACTGTTATTGTTTAGATCAATAAAAGGCTGTCCAATCGAATGGTCGTGTAGTAGGTAGTAATCTAGTCTTGTTGATTATTTCTTCTGGTTATCTTCCGGTGGACAATGGCCCGGAGCAATCATTCATTTGTTAATGCAATCTACACCGTGAATATGCGAAATCCTAGTACTTTCTATTTATAGTTCGCACAACTTATTTATACTTTGCACAACTTTCATACTGACTGATTGAAACTGTGTTCTTTATTGTGCGTTATGTTTTGTTGCCTTAATAATTTATTGCCTTCCGTAAAGTCAAACATCTCTTTTGGTGTTACGCCAAAATACTTTTTGAAGGCATTGCTGAATGCACTCGGATCACTATAATGCAACGTAATGGAAACTTCTTTGGCATCCTTACCCGCGGCGAGTAGTTTCTTCGAGAGCTCCATCTTGGCCCGCATTTTATAATCGCGTATGCCAAGCCCAAATTCATCCTTGAAGGTCTTTTGCAGTACATTACGGCTCACCCCAAACGTGAGCGCTACATTGTAGGCGGTGTTGTCATCACCCTTGTTGTTGTCAAAAATGTCTCTGGCAGCGGTGATCGCTGATACCACATGCTTCTTTAACTTTTTCTTGTTAGGCATGGGAGGTCGGTTTAATGATTAATGATACTTGTAGTACCGGTAAAAATTCTTTGTCGGTTTATGGGCGGGGGTTCGACAGATACCTGCGTTTTTTATTAGGGGAGGCGTTTAATGCTTTTTCTTCTTCCTTCGTCTTTTTTCGAAAAACGCCGGGCGCAACGCCAACTATTTTTTTAAACTGTTGTGAAAATGAACTGCTGCTGCTAAACCCCACTTCATTGGCTATGCTGCGTATGGATTTTTCTGTAAACGCTATTAAGATCCGGCCTGCTACTATCCGGGCTTCTGATTGAAAACTACGTATAGATCTTCCGTTCTCTTTGCGGAATTGGGCATGTAGAGTGTCAACATCCATGTTCACCATTTTCGCCAGTTGCTGCGGGGTATATCGCTTTTTGAGGTCATCGCTGATAATATCTTCTACCTGTATTATTTTTTCCTTAATGGTGTGGGACTTCTTTTTCATAATATAGGTTAAGGTCTTGATGAATTAGGTATATTTATATGGCTTCCGTACAGAAACGATCGTTTCCATCCCGGTCAGGGTAAAACAGGTACTATTGTCTTTTAGTTAGAAGGTTGTATCATGGTCGCTGCACATATTTTCAGTTTCATGGTACTTGTGAAACCAGGTGCGGAGTATCACCGTTAGTTGCTACTGTTGTTGTATTGATCAGGCCTTTTCTGTTTTGTAAATGTAACGCACAATCATATTTGGCTTTAATATTTTAATTGCAACTATATAGTGAAATGTAAATGAATAAAATGCATTTTCGAATTTTGCCAAAAAAGCGAAAGTGGGTATTACGTAAAAAATGGTGGCCCTCTTCAGTAAGAAGAAGGCGCACCTAAACCGTCCATAACACTGGACGGCCTTTTCATAAGAATGGTAGGTTGTACGCTCTTTATGGTAATGAGTACTGCCGGAAAAAATTCCAAATAAGATCAGTTGCATCAAACGCCTGCGAAGGCGCATCCGCCGCCGGTCTTGCGGGCAACCCGCCTGGCCAGCTATGTCCGCCATCTTTTGTTATATATCGTTGTATAGTAGTGCCGCCACTGCA
>DASUVL010000680.1:0-9244 GCA_036379015.1 Niastella sp. | reverse complement strand
GGCTTCCAACGGTGTTCTTATTATTACCACCAAAAAAGGAACAGGCGGTAAACTGCGGGGAAGCTTCACGACGACCAACTCGGTATCAGCCATTACAAAAAAAGTGGATGTTTTAGAAGCTGGTCAGTTCCGCGATGTTGCCAATGCACATGGAACGCCTGATAAAATAGCAATGCTGGGCGGCGCGAACACCGACTGGCAGGACGAGATCTTTCAAACAGCCATTTCCACCGACAATAATATCAGTGTAAACGGCGGCATCAAAAGGCTGCCTTACCGTTTTTCTGTAGGTTATTTGAATCAAACGGGTGTTTTGAAAACAGATTACCTGCAAAGAGCGTCTGCCACCCTGGTACTGAACCCTGTTTTTTTTGATAATCACCTGAAAGTAGATCTAAATGTAAAGGGAAGTTTGCAAAAAGTACGGTTTGCCAATGGCGAAGCCATTGGCGCTGCTGCCAGTTTCGATCCCACACAACCGGTACATGTAAAAAGCAGTCGCTTTGGCGGATACTATGAATGGCTCGATGCTACTTCTACTACCGGTTTAAAAGACCTCGCCGGCCGAAACCCGGTAGGTTTGTTGAAGCAACGGCTCGATAAAGGCAATCCGAACAGAAGCATCGGCAACCTGCAACTGGATTATAAATTCCATTTTCTACCGGAACTCCATGCCAATGTAAATATAGGGTACGATATTGTTGAAGGCAAAGGCACCATATACATTTCCGATAGTGCTGCTGTGAGTTATGCGGCTGGCGGAGCAGGGGGGCGGAATGACCGTTACCGGCAAACCAAAAGAAATACCGTCTTCGACTTTTACCTGAATTATGTTAAAGAACTGACCGCAATCAAAAGCCGGGTAGATATTACAGCAGGGTACTCCTATAATAATTATCTCACCACCGTTTATAATTTTGCCCTCTATAATGCCCGGGGCGAGAAATATCCGAATTCAGATCCTGCTTTTCCTTCTAATAAACCCGAGCATACATTGGTTTCCTTTTTTGGCCGGGCTAACTATTCCTTTAAAGACCGTTATTTATTAACCGCCACCCTGCGCCGTGACGGCTCATCGCGTTTTGGGCCCGATAATAAATGGGGGATGTTCCCCTCGGTAGCATTGGCATGGAAGATGAAAAGCGAATCGTTCCTGGCAAATAATACAACGGTAACGGATTTTAAACTGCGTGCAGGCTACGGAATCACCGGCCAGCAGGATGGAATTAACGATTATGATTTTCTGTCGTTTTATGCGTTAAGCGCGCCGAATGCCACCTACCAGTTTGGCAATACGTATTACCAGATGTACCGGCCCGGTGGTTATAATCCAACCATAAAATGGGAACAAACGGCCACTACCAATATCGGGCTCGATGTTGGGTTTCTCAACAACCGCATAACCGGTAGCATTGACCTGTATTACAAAAAAACAAGTGATCTGCTGAACCTGATACCCCAGCCGGCGGGCACTAATTTCTCTGCATTTTTCATCTCCAATGTAGGCGACATGGAAAATAAAGGGATAGAATTTAACATAAATGCACAACCGGTAAACAATGTCAATTTTACCTGGGATGCAGGATTTAATATCACCTATAATAAAAATGAAATAACCAATTTAACGGTGGTGCCCAAAGATAAAAACAACCCCGGCATACAGGCCGGCGCCATTTCAGGTGGAGTAGGCGGCGGCTTTGCGCAGATACAGGCTGTAGGTTACAGTAAGAACACTTTTAATTTATATAAACAGGTATATGATAAAGCCGGTAAACCGGTAGAAGGGGTTTTTGTAGATCAAAACGAAGATGGCCTCATCAACCAGGATGATCTGTACAAAGGGAAAAGTGCGAATCCCGATGTATTTATGGGGTTCACTACCAATGTAACCTATAATAAATGGAGCGCCGGTTTTGTATTGCGTTCCAGCATCGGCAACTACGTATATAATAATATCTATAGCTTCGGCGGCAATCTGAACCAGATGGTGGCCAACCCGGTATTGTATAATGGCTCAACCAATTACCTGGAAACCGGTTTTATAGGTAACAGCAATCAATTACTGAGTGATTATTACATACAGAATGCTTCCTTCCTGCGTATGGATAATTTGACCATTGGTTATAACGTGGGCCGTTTTTATAACGATAAAGCCACCCTTCGGTTGAATGCCGGTATACAGAATGTATTTGTAATTACTAAATACAAAGGCATAGATCCTGAAATAAGCGCGGGTGTCGACAATAATTTCTATCCAAGACCCAGGATCTTTTCACTCAGCGCAAGCCTCGGTTTTTAATCCATTGTATGTACAGTAAAACGAAATTTATGAACAGGAATATTTTCAAAATTATTATAGCCGCTGTTGGTTTAACAACAGCGTTACCCGCCTGCACCAGAAAATTAGACCTGGTGCCCACCAATGATATTACAGCCGATGCCGCATACAGTACGCCCCTGGGTTATAAACAGGCGTTGGCAAAAGTGTATGGCGCCTTTGCCCTTACCGGTAATACCGGCGGTATTGGCAGCCCGGATATCTCTACACAGATCATCAATGATGAAGGCAATTCAGATTTTCTGCGGTTATACTGGAACCTACAGGAATTAACAACCGATGAAGCAAGCTGGACCTGGCAGAACGATGCGGGCATAAGAGGATTGCACGAAATGAGTTGGTCTGCAATCAATCCTATTGTAAACGGGGTTTATTACCGGGCCTTTTTTCAGATCACATTGGCGAATGACTTCATACGCCAGAGTACCGATGAAAAATTAAGCGGTCGCGGTATTACAGGCGCCAGTGCCGACACCATCAGGAAGTATCGCGCGGAGGCGCGGTTTTTACGAGCATATCAGTATTGGGTGTTAATGGACCTTTATGCCAACCCACCCTTTGTTGACGAAAACACCCCCATTGCCACAGGCATACCCACGCAAATTGCCCGCAAAGACCTGTTTACCTATATAGAATCTGAACTGAAAGCCATTGAAGCCGACCTGGTAACGGCGCGCACCAATGAATACGGCCGTGCCGATCAGGCCGCAGCCTGGGCTTTACTGGCACGTTTATATGTGAACGCAGAAGTGTATGCAGGAACAGCCCGGTATACAGATGCGATCACCTGGTGTAATAAGATCATTGCTTCGGGATTCAGCCTGCATCCCAAATACCAGGAACTGACATTAGCCGACAATCATTTAAATACCGATGAATTTATCTTCACCATTAACTACGATGCCACCTATACGCAGAACTGGGGTGGCACTACTTATTTAACACATGGCCCTGCAGCTGTTCCTGCCAGTATATCGGGTACAAGCGGTAACTGGGGCGGATTGCGTTTCACCCAAAACTTTGTGGACCTCTTCGCCGATCCTTCGGGCAATACAGATACCAGGGCGCTATTTTATACAACGGGCCAAAGTAAGGCCATGACTGATCTGTATACCGGCACCGATGGATATAGCTGTACCAGGTACCGGAATAAGACCCGGTCGGGCGGCGCTGCTCCGCACGCCGATCCCAATGGCAACTGGGTGGATATTGATTTTCCATTGTTTCGACTGGCAGAGATTTATCTTATTTATGCCGAAGCGGTACTGCGTAACGGTACGGGAGGAAATGCCGCTACGGCGCTTAATTACATCAATTTGTTACGCACCCGGGCCTATAACGGCAATACATCGGGTAACATTACAGCGCCACAGTTAACGCTGAATTTTATATTAGACGAACGGGGCCGCGAATTGTATTATGAAGCGCATCGGCGAACAGACCTCATTCGATTTGGTAAATTCACCACATCTGCTTATTTGTGGGCCTGGAAAGGAGGCGTAGCAGCGGGCCGATCGGTTTTAGATAAGTACAACATCTTTCCCATACCAACCACCGATCTGTCATCGAACCCTAACCTCATTCAAAACACCGGCTACTAAACCAGCCGGATAATACAAAAGATTATGAAAAGTATATTCAACATATTATGGTTGGCAGGGGCAATGGGTTGCTTGTTATCGGCCTGCAAAAAAGATGAAATAAAAACAGTTATGGAAACGGGTGCACCGCCGGCCATAACACTGTCGCCTGCCGCTATTGTGCTAACGGATGCAAAGGCTTTAGATACGGTAGCAACCATAACCTGGTCACCCTCCAATTATGGATTTAAAGCAGCGGTCAGTTATACGGTGCAGATCGCAAAGGCCGGCACCAGTTTTGCCAGTCCGAAAGAAATAAGTATGGGCAGTGCCACCCAATTGAAATATAACGGCGCCGACCTGAACCAACTTGCTTTATTAAAAGGATTAGCACCCGGTAGTGCCGGGCAGCTGGAGATCCGAATAAAGTCATCGCTCAGTGATTCGCTGTCTATTTATTCCAATCCGGCAACGCTTACCGTAACGCCCTACCTGGTCATTATTAATTATCCTTCGCTATGGGTGCCTGGCGAATACCAGGGATGGAACGCCGCCACGGCGCCAAAGATCTCTTCTAAATTAAGTAACGGCGTGTATGAAGGATATATCAATATAACGGGAAGCGTGCTTACATTTAAGTACACCAGCGATCCCGATTGGACCCACACTACGTATGGCTGGGCCAGCAGCACGGTAGCGGGTAATAATGTAAGCGGCACTTTTGCGGTAAACGGTGGCGGTAATTTGTTTGTACCTGTAGCGGGATATTACTTGATGAAAGGAAATACGAACGATAAAACATGGAGCGGTACTAAAATAGATAGCTGGAGCATGATGGGTGATTTTGATGGCTGGGTGAGTGATGTTGATATGACCTATAATGCGACTACCAAAGTATGGACCGGTACTATTAATATGCCGGCGGCAGGTGCGTTTAAGATCAGGGCCAACCACGACTGGGCCATTAATTTTGGCGATACCGGCGCTGACTTAAGTCTTGACTACAATGGCACCAATATTGCGACCACCGCCGGTTCGCATACGGTAACGCTTGATCTTTCTGTACCCGGTAATTACACGTATAAAGTGCAGTAACTTATGAATCGGTGGGGCTGACCTGTAAGGTCCATCATTGGGTCTTGCATATTTAGTTGGTTTAATTGGACCTGACAGGTCTGGGCACATATAACTTGACCTGTCAGGAGGACTATGCACGCCGATTATTTAAGATGCTGCTGTCCACCTTACAGGTCAATTCCGAAATCCCGACATCTCAAAATCAGCAATTTTTTCATACATATGAAAAATAACTTCATGGTAAAATGTAACAGGCTCATTGCATCGGTACTGATCATCACATGTGCGGCTTTCTGCAATAAAAATGCATCAGGCGGCGAGGACCCCGGTCCCACAGATACTACTGGTTTAGCCGCGACCGGTTTCGCCAAAGGCGCTGATATAAGCTGGGTTACAGAAATGGAAGCAGCGGGCCGCAAATTCTATAACAGCGCCGGCACTGAAACAGATGGCATGGCATTAATGAGATCGCTTGGCATGAATACCATTCGGTTGCGGGTATGGGTGAATCCAGATCCGGCCTGGAACAATACGGCCGATGTAGTGGCTAAAGCCATGAGGGCAAAAAACCTGGGTATGCGCATCATGATCGATTTTCATTACAGCGACTCCTGGGCCGACCCCGGGAAACAAACAAAACCGGCTGCCTGGGCAGGCCAGGATATCAATGCGTTAAAAACGTCACTCGCCAACCATACCATTTCAGTATTGACCGCATTAAAGAACAATAACATTACCCCTGAATGGGTGCAAACGGGCAATGAAACGAATGATGGTATGTTATGGCCCGAAGGAAAAGCCTCTGTAAACATGAGCAATTTTGCCCAACTCATCAATGCAGGGTACGACGCAGTAAAATCAGTTTTCCCTTCGGCGAAAGTAATTGTACATGTTTCTAACGGCTACGATAACGGCTTGTTCAGATGGTTATTCGACGGGTTAAAAGCCAATAGCGCCAAATACGATGTGATAGGCATGTCGTTGTATCCCACGGCTACCGGTTGGGCAACAACCAATACCCAATGCTTAACCAACATGAATGATATGGTAAGCCGGTACAATAAAGAAGTAATGGTAGTAGAAGTGGGTATGAGCTGGGACCGTATCAGTGAGTGTGGGTCATTTCTCGCAGATCTTATTCAAAAAGTAAGATCGGTGCCCAATGGAAAAGGATTGGGCGTGTTGTATTGGGAACCCGAAGCGTATAATAACTGGAAGGGATACACCCTGGGCGCTTTTGACAATACCGGAAAACCGACCGCCGCGCTGAATGCATTTGCACCGTAAATGAGGATATAATATTTATAACAACCAAATCACCAATGCAAACACCCACCCGTATTCTTATAGTGCTAGCCGTATTGATCTGTGCAGGGATGAATAGTATCATAGCACAAATGCCTGCCCGTGAAAAAATTGATTTTGATGCAGGTTGGAAATTTCATTTTGGACACGCTGCCAATCCGGAAAAAGATTTTAATTACAGCATAACCAATCTATTTTCTAAATCGGGCAGCGCACCCCGAACGGTCATTGATGTACGATTTGCAGATAGTTCATGGCGCAATTTGAATTTACCGCACGACTGGGCGGTGGAGCTTCCTTTTGTTCATGTGAACGATTTTTCGGTTGAGTCGCATGGCTACAAACCGGTAGGCGGGCGGTTCCCCGAAACAAGCATAGGCTGGTACCGCAAACATTTTTCCATACCAGCATCCGATACGGGAAAACGTTTTCAAATCCAGTTCGATGGAATTTTCAGAGATGCCAATATATGGATCAATGGGTTTTACCTGGGCAACAACAAAAGCGGTTATATAGGAGCCTGTTACGATATTACCGATTTTATCAACTACGGCAGGGATAATGTGCTGGTGGTGCGGGTGGATGCTACGCAATATGAAGGTTGGTTTTATGAAGGAGCCGGTATCTACCGGCATGTGTGGCTGAACAAATATCAGGATTGTCATATTGCCACAGACGGCGTGTTTACTTATTCCACCGTCAATAATAACAAGTCAACTATTACGGTAGAAACGACTGTTGATAATGAAAACGCATCCGCCGCGTCGGGTACGGTAACGGCGTATTGTACAGACCGGCAGGGGAAATTGATAGCAACATCCAAAGACCAACCATATTCCCTCACCGTAAATGGATCACAAACCATAAAACAAAACTTGGTTGTTACGGACCCGCGATTATGGTCGCCCGACAATCCTTATCTGTACCGCGTGGTAGTAGAAGTGAGATCGGGCGGCGCCATCATAGATAAAAAAGTAACCCGTTTGGGCATCCGATCTATCGAAATTAAAAACAACGGCGTTTTTATAAACGGAAAGCATCTCAAATTACAGGGCGTGAACTGTCACCAGGACCATGCCGGCGTGGGCAGCGCATTGCCTGATTATTTACAGTATTATCGCATAGGGTTGTTGAAGAACCTGGGCGTTAACGCGTATCGCACCAGTCATCATGCACCTACTCCTGAATTATTGGATGCCTGCGATAGTTTAGGCATGCTGGTCATGGATGAACAACGGTTGCTCAATAGCGGCCCCGAATATATAGACCAGTTTGAACGACTGGTAAAGCGCGACAGAAGCCGTACATCGGTTTTTATGTGGTCGATCGGTAATGAAGAAGGAGCCATACAAACCAGCAGCCATGGAAAAAGGATCGCGCAAACGTTCATCAATAAACTACAACAGCTCGACTTCACAAGGACCTGTACTTATGCAGCCGATCTGCCCAATACTTATAAGGGCGTTAATGAAGTGATCCCCGTTCGCAGTTTTAATTACCGCCAGTTTGCCGTAGCCGATTACCACAAAGACCATCCACAACAACCCATTATAGGAACAGAAATGGGAAGCACCGTTACCACCCGGGGTGTATATGAAAAAGATACCATCCGCGCTTATGTGCCCGATCAGGATATAACAGCGCCATGGTGGGCCAGTAAAGCAGAAGAGTGGTGGCCATTGGCTGCCGCAAATGATTACTGGCTGGGCGGTTTTGTATGGACGGGTTTGGATTATCGCGGCGAACCCACCCCATACCAATGGCCCAATATCAATTCGCATTTCGGTATTATGGATATGTGCGGGTTCCCGAAAAATATATACTACTATTATCAAAGCTGGTGGACGGATAAAGACATTTTGCATATCACCCCGCACTGGAACTGGCGCCATAAAAGAGGGCAACCGGTAGATGTATGGGTTAATTCAAATGCAGATAGCGTGGTATTATTCCTGAATAATAAAAGTTTGGGAAAAAAGGATATGCTCCGCAATGGGCATTTGCAATGGACCGTACCGTATGAACCCGGCGAGTTAAAAGCCATTGGCTATAAAAACGGAAAAAAATTAACGGCAAAAACAGAAACAACCGGTGCGGCAGTAGAAATATTGCTGACGTGTTATAAAACCACTATGAAGGCCGATGGAAAAGATGCCACCGTTATAAATGTTAGTGTAATAGATAATGAAGGTAGAACCGTGCCCGATGCGGATAACCTGGTGAGGTTTGCTTTACAGGGCGATGGTAAAATAATTGGAGTAGGCAATGGCGACCCCAGCAGCCATGAACCCGATAAATGTGAAGCCGGGGCCTGGCAACGAAGACTGTTTAACGGACACTGCCAGCTGATCATTCAGGCAGGAACAACGCCTGGACCAATAGAGCTGCTGGCTACCGGCGTGGGACTACGGAGCGGTTCAACAGGCGTGACAACCATTTCGCCAGGCAGTGACAGTAACATTACAACAGATAAAGCCTATGCATTAAAAGGCGAAGCGGCCAAACCACGAACAACCGGCAAAATGATAGGGGCCGATATATCTTTTTTACCGCAGTTGGAAGAAAGAGGGATCAAATTTTCTGATAAGGGCGTTGAGAAAGATGCCATCCTTATCTTAAAGGATCATGGGTTTAATTATATAAGGCTGAGGATCTTTAACGATCCCGCTACCGACAGCGGCTATTCGCCCAAAAAAGGGTTCTGCGATTTGGAGCACACAAAACAAATGGCCCTTCGAATAAAAAAAGCAGGTCTGAAATTGTTACTTGACTTTCATTACAGCGATTATTGGGCTGATCCCGGTAAACAATACAAGCCGGCAGCCTGGAGTGGATTATCATTCGATGAACTTAAAAAAGCATTATACACGTATACCCAACAAGTAATGCAGGCATTAAAAGACCAGGGTACCACGCCCGATATGGTGCAAATTGGCAATGAGAT